>JAAZZJ010000205.1 GCA_014237695.1 Oscillospiraceae bacterium
ACTTGTCGTGGAAGGAAGCCAAAGCCGCACTTGCCGAGCTCGACGTGGCCGCGCACAAGACGACGATAGGCAGCGCACATGTCATGGGGGGCTGCCCGATGGGCGACGATCCAAAACGCAGCATCGCCAACACCGACGCCCAATTCCTGAGTGAGAAGCTCAGCGCCCTGGGCATCACCGTCCACCATCATACGGTGGTGGGCGACAACCCCCAGCGCCTCAGCGAGGCGCTGGAAACCGCCCGCGCCCGGGCGGACATCATCATCACCACCGGGGGCCTGGGCCCCACCTATGACGACCTCACAAAGCAGACTATCTGCAAAACCTTCGGCAGGGAATTGGAACTCCACGAGGACATCCTGGAGGAGATCCGCTCCTGGTTCCTGACCAAGCTGGGCCGTGAGATGCCGGAAAACAACATTCAGCAGGCCCTGCTGCCGGTGGGCTGCACGGTATTCGGCAACCCCGTAGGCACCGCCCCCGGCTGCGCCTTTGCGGAAAACGGCGTCCACGTGCTGATGCTGCCGGGCCCGCCCTTCGAGTGCCGCTACATGTTTGACCACCAGGCGGCCCGGTATCTGGAAAAACTGACCGACGGCGTGATTGTCAGCCATGAGATCAAGATCTTCGGTATGGGGGAAAGCGCCGTGGAGGAGGCCCTGCGGGAACCCATGGAGCGCCTGACCAACCCCACCCTGGCCCCCTACGCCAAGCTCAGCGAGTGCATGGTCCGCGCCACCGCCAGGGCGGAGACCCGTGAGGCTGCCGAGGCCCTGCTGGCCCCCCTGGTCAGCCAGGTCTGCGCTGTCCTGGGGGACGTGGTCTACGGTGTGGACGTGGAAAGCCTGGAGGCGGTGGCCTCCGGCCTCCTGCGGCGGAAGGGGCTGACTCTCTCCGCCGCCGAGAGCTGCACCGGCGGCCTCATCGCCAAGCGCATCACCGGCCTGCCCGGCGCGTCCGCAATCTTCCGCGGCGGCGTGGTCAGCTATACCAACGCCGTCAAGGCCAACGTCCTGGGCGTGCCCGAAGAGCTGCTGGAAAAGTACGGCGCGGTGTCGGAGCCGGTGGCCCGCTCCATGGCGGAGTGCTGCCGGAGACTCTGCGGCAGCGACCTGGCGGTGTCCGTCACCGGCGTGGCGGGCCCGGACAGGGACGACCGGGGCAACGAGATCGGCACCGTCTACATCGCCCTGGCCTCGGAGGAGGAAACCATCTGCCGGAAGCTCTCCTGCGGCAAGGGCCGGGGCCGGGATCGGGTGCGCTCCGCCGCCGCCAGCCATGTTTTCGACCTGCTCCGCCGCTATCTCTCCGGCCTGCCTCTATAAGAGCCTGTATCCGCAGGCGTTGAACGCCGTCTGGCCGGCCTTTTTCCCGCCATACCGGCGTATAGTCGAAGCAGGGGAAATCTCCTTGTCTGACGGGAAAAACCCTCATCCATCCGGCATCTCCAAGCTATGAATGCAGGCTCTGAAATGCACAAAAAGCAGCCGCCCGCGCCAACTCCGGCGCGGGCGGCTGCTTGATTCAGTCCACAATCGCTTTCGCCATTTCTTCTGCGGACACCCGGTAGACCGTCCCGTCCGCCCCCAGAGCTTCCAGCGCCGCTCTCACAGCGTCCCGCTCATAGCGGCATCCCGCCAGCGCGTTCCCGAAAGCCTCTCCGTCCAGAGTGGCAAAAAAGTCCCCGGACACCGCCGCCTGCCGGATCACCCCCCGTTTCACCTCCAGCCGGAACCGCATGGTGCCGCCGGAGAAGCGGCCCACCCGCTCGATGTTGAACGCGGGTCCCTGCCCATAGGTGCTTTCCCAGGAGGCGAACCGCTCCTCTCCCAGCTCCCGGATACGCCTGCCGTCCTCCGGCGTGATGACGTAGACCGTGCCCTCCGGCCCCAGGATATGCTCCACAATCTTTGCCTTGAAGGCCTCCGCGTCCATAGGCGCCGGGAGATGCCAGGCGATATTGGTCACCCGTTCCCGGACGGACGGGATGCTCTTGGACTGGATCTTGTAGCGGTCCACGGTGGTTGCCGCCGCCATCTGCTCCAGATCCGTGTCAAAGAGCAGGGACCCGTGGTGGACTACCCGGCCGCCCAGCCGGTACTGGGCGTTTCCGGAGATCTTTTTCCCTCCGACGGTCAGATCGTTTCTCCCGTTGAAGGACGCCTCCACCCCCAGCTCCGCCAGCGCGCCGGTAACAGGGGCGATGTACCGCTGGAACTGAATGTCCTCCTCCCGTGCGTCCTCAATAAAGGTAAACTGCCACCCGCCCGGATCGGTGTAGATGGTCCCCCCGCCGCTCATGCGCCGGACGATCCGGATGCCGTGGGCGGCGGCATATGCGCGGTCCACCTCCTCCAGGACGTTCTGGTAGCGTCCCACCATCAGCGTGGGCGTAGTGCGCCAGAAGAGGAATACCGTGTCCTCCAGGGGCTTTTCCACCGTAAAATAGTATTCCGCCCCGAAGTTGTAGCACACATCGGCGGACCCGGTCTCAATGTAGATCATGCACGCCCTCCAGAGCCTCCCATGCCTTATAGGAGCTTCTCGCCAGGGGCGCGGAGGCCACATACCGGAACCCCTTGTCCAGCGCCATTGCCTTATACCGGGCGAAATCCTCCGGCGAGGCGTACCGGTCCAGAGGGTAATGCTCCGGCGAGGGCTGCAAATACTGTCCGATGGTGAGGACGTCGCACCCCGCGGCCAGCACGTCGTCCATCAGCTCCCCGATCTGCTCCTCCGTCTCCCCCAGGCCCACCATGAATCCGGTCTTGGTCAGCAGCGCGGCGTCCTTTTCCTTGCAGTAACGCAGCACCGCCAGGCTCCTCTCATAGTCCGCCTGGGGCCGCACGGCCTTCTGCAGCGCCCGCACTGTCTCCACATTATGATTGAGTACCTCCGGACGGGCCTCGATCACCGCGTCCAGGGCGGCGGTATTCATCTGCATGTCGGAGATCAGCGTCTCCACCGTCGCCCCGGGGCAGGCCCTCCGGATGGCCCGGACGGTCTGCGCGAACTGTTCCGCCCCGCCGTCCGGCAGGTCGTCCCGGGTGGGGCAGGTCAGCACCACATGGCGCAGCCCCAGCTTTTTGGCGGCGGCGGCCACATTTTCCGGCTCCTCAGGGTCCGGCGGCTGAGGATGGCCGGGGGTCACACTGCAAAAGCGGCAGTTACGGGTACACTGACTGCCCAGGATCATAAAGGTAGCGGTGTGCTTGCGGTAGCATTCCCCCAGATTGGGACAGTTGGCCTCCTTGCACACGGTGTTCAGCCTCAGCTCGCCCAGCAGCTGCGCCACCTCGGCCACCGCCTCCTGGTTGTACCGCACCCGCAGCCATTCCGGTTTTCTCTCCATACCCCTCACTCCGTTTCCAGAATCGCCACCGGGTCGCCGGGAGCCACCTGGTCCCCCTCCTCCCACAGCTGTTTTTTCAGTACGCCGGAGGCCGTGGCCTCGATCTGGTTGACCACCTTGTCCGTCTCCACCTCATAGAGGGGCTCTCCGGCCTCCACCGTATCCCCCTCCTCCTTCAGCCACGCGCACAGCACGCCGCTGGTCATCTCCGGCCGCAGCCTGGGCATTGCAAGTTGTTTTTCCATGTTGTTGTCTCCCCACATATTAAATTGGGCGTGCCTTTTTGCAGGCCCTTCCGCGCTTTACAGTGTACTGCGCATCTTCCGCCCCCATCCTGACGGCGGATTTCCTCTCCGGTCTGCCGGGGCCCTTAGAGCCTGTTTAATATCTCCCCGCGCGGGTTGAGCGAAACCGTCTTTTGCCGCTTTTACAGCAGCAGCTCCAGCAGCTCCTGCCCCCGCTCTCCCGCCAGTCTCCCGCAGATCTCCGCAAACCCCTCCGGGCACAGCCGGGCCCCGTTCAGCAGCCGCGCCGCCAGCGCCCCGTCCACCGCCGGGCAGTCGATTGCCGCCTCTGCGACAATTCCCTGCCTGGCGGAGTAAGCCGCCCGGAAGGGCATACCGGCAAAGCTGCCGGACTTCTCGTAGACAAAGGCCGGCGTCCGCCCCCAGGTCCATTCCCAGCTGCGGTACTTCCCGTCCCGCAGGCGGCGGACCTCCCCGGCCTCTTCGGCCGTCAGCTCCCGCCGGTTCCCGGCGTCCGGAACCATCCGGTCCAGGAGCCGCCGCTGGAATTCCTCCACCGTCATGTCCTCCGCCAGATGGGGACGGATGTTGGTCACCGGGCAGATGGCGGACTGGGTCCCCTTGGTGCGGACACAGTCGTTCTTCCCCCTCACGGAAATTTCCTCCAGCGCCTCCAGACCGGCGTCAAAGAGGAGGGTCCCGTGGTGGAGCAGCCGCCCCCCCGCCGAGCGCTGGGCACTGCCGGAGATTTTCTTTTCCCCGATGGCGATGTCGCTGGCCCGGTTTTTCCGTGCGGGGACGCCGATGCCGTTCAGCGCCTCCAGAATGGGCGCCAGGCTTCTGCCGTAGTCCACACCCCCCTCCTGCCGGGTGATGCAGGAGTAGTTGACGTTGCCCAGATCATGATACACCGCCCCGCCTCCGGAGATCCGCCGGAGAACCGGGATTCCCATCCGCCAGAGTCTCGCCGCCCGTACTTCCCGGCAGATGTTCTGATAGCTCCCCACCACCATGCAGGGTGTGTTGCGCCAGAGCAGGAAGACGTCCTCCTCCCGGAAGCGGGTAAAAACAAATTCCTCAAAGGCCAGGTTGTAGTATGGGTCCGTAGAATGGCTGTCAAAGGTAATCACCCCGGCGCACCTCCTCCTGCGGGAATAGCTACAGTATACGGCCCGGCAAAAAAAAAGTCAACACCGGGACCGTCCCCGGCGTTGACTACCATAGCCGACACACTCGAAAATCGGTAAAGCTCGGCGGCTAAAATGGGACGTGGACTGCGTTGCCGTCCTTGGCGGGCATCAGCCCGCCTGCGTCCTCCGCCTT
>JAAZZJ010000206.1 GCA_014237695.1 Oscillospiraceae bacterium
TGATGCGTGCCGGCAGTGTGGCTTCGATGATGACGATTCGATCGGGCGACTGGAAGCTCATCACCGGACTCGGCTCGGGAGGCTTCTCCAAACCCAATCGCATCAAACCAGGCGCGGGTGATCCGCCAGGCCAAGGAGCTGCTGATGGACGTCAACCGCATGACCGAGGAGGAGGCCCACCGCTTCCTGCAAAAGCGCAGCATGGAGCGGGGTATCTGGATGGCGGAGGCCGCCCGATGGGTGATCGACTCCTATACCCTGTGAAAATTCGACTGAAACGGAGTGTTTCTTATGACATATACCTCACCACTGTATCGTCCCCAGTTTGAGCACGACGCCTGCGGCATCGGCGCGGTGGTGGACATCAAGGGGCGCAGATCCTATGGCACTGTGGACAACGCCCTGGAAATCGTAGAAAAGCTGGAGCACCGGGCCGGCAAGGACGCCGCCGGAGAGACCGGCGACGGCGTGGGCATCCTGCTCCAGATTCCCCACAGGCTGCTCAGCCGCTGGGCGGAGGAGCAGGGCCTCTCCCTGGGGGAGGAGCGGGACTACGGCGTGGGCATGTTCTTCTTCCCCCAGGACAAGCTCAAACGGGCCCAGGCGAAGAAGATGCTGGAGATTATCGTTGACAAGGAGGGCATGGACTTCCTGGGCTGGCGGGACGTGCCGGTCCATCCCGAAGTTCTGGGACAGAAAGCCCTGGACTGTATGCCCCGGATCTGCCAGTGCTTTGTGAAGCGCCCGGCGGACTGCCCCCAAGGGCTGGACTTTGACCGGAAGCTCTATGTGGTGCGCCGGACCTTCGAGCAGTCCAACGTCAACACCTACATCCCCTCCTTCTCCAGCCGGACTATCGTCTACAAGGGCATGTTCCTGGTGGGCCAGCTGCGGCAGTTCTACGCCGACCTCACGGACCCGGACTGCGAGAGTGCCATCGCCCTGGTCCACTCCCGGTTCTCCACCAACACCACCCCCTCCTGGGAGCGGGCCCACCCCAACCGGTACATCCTCCACAATGGGGAGATCAACACCATCCGGGGCAACGTGGACAGGATGCTGGCCCGGGAGGAGACCATTTCCTCCCCACTGATGGACGACGACATGGACAAGATCCTCCCCGTGGTGGACCAGCGGGGCAGCGACAGCGCCATGCTGGACAACACCCTGGAATTTCTCATGATGAACGGCGTGGAGCTGCCCCAGGCCGTCATGATGTGCATCCCTGAGCCCTGGGCCAACGACAAGCGGATGGACCGGGAGAAGCGGGACTTCTACCACTACTACGCCACCATGATGGAGCCCTGGGACGGCCCCGCCGCCATCGTGTTCTCCGATGGGGACGCCGTGGGCGCGGTGCTGGACCGGAACGGCCTGCGGCCCTGCCGGTGGTATCTCACCGATGACGAGCAGCTGATTTTGTCCTCTGAGGTGGGCGTATTGGACATCCCGCCGGAGAAAATCGTGAAGAAATCCCGGCTCCAGCCGGGGCGGATGCTGCTGGCGGACCTGCGCCAGGGCCGTCTGGTGGACGACAGCGAAATCAAGCAGTCCTACGCCGTCCGCCAGCCCTACGGCGAGTGGCTGGACGCCCATCTGGTCCACCTCCGGGAGCTGCCCATCCCCAACCGGCGGGTGGAGACCCACCCCCAGGCGGTCCGGGACCGGCTCTACAAGGCCTTCGGCTACACCTACGAGGAGATCAAGGATTCCGTCCTGCCCATGGCCCGGGACGGCATGGAGCCCACCTCCGCCATGGGGGTGGACACGCCTCTGGCGGTGCTCAGCGAGCGGCACCAGCCCCTGTTCAACTACTTCAAGCAGCTCTTCGCCCAGGTGACCAACCCGCCCATCGACGCCATCCGGGAGGAGATCGTCACCGACACTACCGTCTACGTGGGACCCAGCGGCAACCTGCTGGAGGAGAAGGCGTCCAACTGCACCGTACTGCAGATCCCCAACCCCATCCTCACCAGCGTGGAGCTGATGAAGATCCGGTACATGGACCGGTCTGGCTTCCACGTGGAGACGGTCTCCCTGCTGTACTACAAGGGCTCGCCTCTGGAAAACGCCCTGGGCCGGCTGGTGGTCAACGTGGACCGGGCCTACAAGAAGGGGGTCAACATCCTCATCCTCTCCGACCGGGGCGTGGACGAGAACCACGCGGCCATCCCGTCCCTGCTGGCGGTGAGCACCCTGGAGCAGTATCTGGTCCGCACCAAGAAGCGCACCGCCGTCTCCATGGTTCTGGAGAGCGCGGAGCCCCGGGACGTCCACCACTTCGCCACGCTCCTGGGCTACGGAGCCCAGGCTATCAATCCCTATCTGGCTCAGGAATGTGTGGAGGAGCTGGTGGAGCGGGGCCTGCTGGACAAGGACAAGGGCGCGGCGGTCAGCGACTATGACAGCGCCATCCTCCACGGCATCGTGAAGATCGCCTCCAAGATGGGCATCTCCACCATCCAGTCCTACCAGTCCGCCCAGATCTTTGAGATCGTGGGCATCAACAGGGCGGTGGTGGACAAGTATTTCACCAACACCATCAGCCGCGTGGAGGGCGTGGGCCTGGAGGAGATCGGCGAGGGCGTGGAGTGGAACCACAGCCAGGCCTTCGACCCCCTGGGGCTGGGCTTCGACGCCACCCTGGACTCCATGGGGGCCTACCGCCTCCGCTCCGGCGGGGACAAAGAGGACCACATGTACAACCCTCAGACCATCCTCCTGCTACAAAAGGCCGCCCGGGAGGGCAGCTATGAGACCTTCAAGGAATACACCGCCCTGGTGGACTTCGCCGACAAGCCCCACACCCTCCGGGGCCTGCTGGATTTCCGCATAGCGGAGGACGGCGGCATCCCCATCGACGAGGTGGAGCCCGTGGAGAGCATCGTCAGGCGCTTCAAGACCGGAGCCATGAGCTACGGCTCCATCTCCCAGGAGGCCCACGAGTGTCTGGCCGTCGCCATGAACCGCATCGGCGGCAAGTCCAACTCCGGCGAGGGCGGCGAGTCCCGGGAGCGGCTGGACGGCCAGCGGTGCTCCGCCATCAAGCAGGTGGCCTCGGGCCGCTTCGGCGTGACGGCGGAGTATCTGGGGTCCGCTCAGGAGATCCAGATCAAGATGGCCCAAGGGGCCAAGCCCGGCGAGGGCGGACACCTGCCGGGGAAGAAGGTTTACCCCTGGATCGCCAGGACCCGGTACTCCACCCCCGGCGTCAGCCTTATCTCGCCCCCGCCCCACCACGACATCTATTCCATCGAAGATCTGGCCCAACTGATCTACGACCTGAAGAACGCCAATCGCCGGGCCAGGATCAGCGTCAAGCTGGTCAGCGAGGCCGGCGTGGGCACCATCGCGGCGGGCGTTGCAAAGGCCGGGGCCCAGGTGGTCCTCATCTCCGGCCACGACGGCGGCACCGGCGCGGCCCCCCGCAGCTCCATCACCGGCGCGGGCCTGCCCTGGGAGCTGGGGGTGGCGGAGGCCCACCAGACGTTGATCCAGAACGGCCTGCGCTCCCAGGTGGTCATCGAGGCCGACGGAAAGCTGATGACCGGGCGGGATGTGGCCATCGCCTGTATGCTGGGGGCGGAGGAGTTCGGCTTCGCCACCGCGCCCCTGGTGACCATGGGGTGCTGCATGATGCGGGTGTGCAACCTGGACACCTGTCCGGCGGGTATCGCCACCCAGGACCCGGAGCTGCGCAAACGCTTCGCGGGAAAGCCGGAGTACGTGGTCAACTTCATGACCTTCGTGGCCCAGGAGCTGCGGGAGTACATGGCGAAGCTGGGCATCCGGACGGTGGATGACCTGGTGGGCCGGAGCGACCTGCTGCGGGTCCGGGAGCATCTGGTGACCCATCGGGCGGAGACCCTGGACCTCAGCGGCATCCTCCACAACCCCTGGGGGGAGCGCGTACCCCATTTCGACCCCGCCGCAGCCTACGACTTCCAGCTGGAGAAGACGGCGGACATGAGCGTACTCATGGAGAAGCTGGGGAAGAGCCTGAAAAACAAGAGATCCGGCCGGCTGGACGTGGAGGTGTCCTCCACGGACCGGGCCTTCGGGACCCTCTTCGGGTCCGAGATCACCCGTCAGTGCGGGAACGACCTGTCGGAGGACAGCTATGTCATCTCCTGCAAAGGCGGCGGGGGCCAGTCCTTCGGGGCCTTCATCCCCAGGGGGCTGACCCTGACGCTGGAGGGCGACAGTAACGACGGCTTCGGCAAGGGTCTCTCCGGCGGCAAGCTGATTTTGTATCCCCCCAAGGGCAGCGCCTTCAAGCCGGGAGAGAACATCATTGTGGGCAACGTGGCCCTCTACGGAGCCACCAGCGGCAAGGCCTTCATCAACGGCATGGCCGGGGAGCGGTTCTGCGTACGCAACTCCGGGGCCTCGGCTGTGGTGGAGGGCGTGGGGGACCACGGCTGTGAGTACATGACCGGAGGCCGGGTGGTGATCCTTGGCCCCACGGGAAAGAACTTCGCGGCGGGCATGTCCGGCGGCGTGGCCTACATGCTGGACGAGCGCCACGACCTGTACCTGCGTCTGAACAAGGAGCAGGTCATGACGGACACCCTGACGGAGAGCCACGACATCGCGGAGCTCCGGGCACTCATTGAGGAGCACGTGGCCGCCACCGGGTCCCCAAGGGGAAAGAAAATCCTGGCGGCGTTCCAGTCCTACATTCCCTGCTTCAAGAAGGTTATGCCCAAGGACTACGATAAGATGCTGCGGGCCATCGCCCAGCGGGAGGAGAAGGGCATGAGCCGGGAACAGGCGGAGATGGACGCATTCTACGCGGTAAGCAAGGGGTGAGAGAAATGGGAAAGATCACAGGATTTTTGGAATATGAGCGGCAGGAGACATCCAGCCGTCCGCCGGAGGAGCGGGTCCGGGACGGGGAGAACTTCCAT
>JAAZZJ010000207.1 GCA_014237695.1 Oscillospiraceae bacterium
GACGGCGGATCTGGGGCCGGAGGACACGGTGCTGTTCCTGCTCTCCGGAGGCGGCAGCGCACTGTTTGAAAAGCCGCTGATCGATCCCGAAGAGCTGCGGAGCATTACGGAGCAGCTCCTCGCCTGCGGCGCGGACATTGTGGAGATGAACACCATACGCAAGCGGCTGTCCGCCGTGAAGGGCGGCCGGTTTGCCCAGTGGTGCGCCCCTGCCAGGGTGGAAGCGGTGATTTTGTCGGATATCGTAGGCGACCCGCTGGATATGATCGCCTCCGGACCGGCGGCGGCCGACCCCTCCACCTGCGTTCAGGCGATGGCCATCGTGGAAAAGTACCGCCTGCGCCTCAGCGCTCCGGCGCTGGACTGCCTGCGCAGGGAAACGCCCAAGACGGCCGGGAATGTCCATACCCAGGTCATCGGCAGCGTCCGGGAGCTGTGCCGGGCGGCGAAAGCGTCATGCGAGGCATTGGGCTACCGCCCGCAGATCCTGACGGACCGCCTGGGCGGCGAAGCCAGAGAGGCGGGAATCGCGCTGGCGAGAGCCTTGAAGGCTCTGCCGCCCGGGTCCGGCAGGACCGCTCTCATTGCCGGCGGCGAGACCGTCGTCCGCCTCACCGGGTCCGGCCTGGGGGGACGGAATCAGGAGCTGGCCCTGGCCGCGGCGGCGGAGCTGCGGGGTATGCGGAATGCCGCCCTCATCAGCGCGGGCTCTGACGGAACCGACGGGCCCACGGATGCGGCGGGCGGTTATGTGGACGGCGGCACCTTTGACACGCTGCTGGAAAAGGGCATCCGCCTGGCAGACGCTCTGCAGAACAACGACTCCTATCACGCGCTGGAGGCGGCAGGCGGCCTTATCAAGACCGGCCCTACGGGCACCAACGTAAACGACGTTGCCGTAGCGCTGCTGGATTGCGGTTAAATGGCATGCTGCCCCTCACGGGCAGCGTGAAAACGGCAGGCAGGCCGGGAGAAATTTTTCTCCCGGCCTGCCCGCCTGCTTCCATGTCCAAACGCTGTCAGGTGGATGCCTCCTCCAGCCGCCCAAAGCTCTGCTTCAGGCGCAGTATCCGCAGGACACTCTCGTCGATCCGCTCTTCGGTGATCTCGCCGCTTTCCACAGCCTCGGTCAGGGCCTCCACGCCGTCCTTGAGGCTTCGGGGACACAGCAGAATATCCACCCCGGCCTTCACCGCGCCCACGGCGATCTCACCGCTGCCGTAGTGGTCCGTCATGGCCTGCATCTGGAGGCTGTCGGTCATGACCACTCCTGTGAAGCCCATTTCCTCCCGCAGCAGGCCGGTTACCAGATGGTAGGAGAACAGCGCGGGCTGGTCGTCGATCTGGTCGAGGATCATATGCCCCATCATTACGGCGTCCGCTCCGGCATCGATGCCCGCCTGGAAGGGGATCAGCTCCGCCTGACGCAGCTCCTCCAGGGTCTTGTGGACGTAGACAGAGCCATAGTGGCTGTCGGCGGAGGTGTCCCCGTGGCCGGGGAAGTGCTTGAGGGTGCAGGCCGTGCCGCCGGCATGGAAGCCCTCCACCGCCGCCGCCACCAGCTCCGCCGCCTGCTGGAAGCTGTCGCTGTAGGCCCGGTCCCCGATCACCGTATTGGCCGGATTGGACCACACGTCGGCTACCGGGGCAAGATCCATGTTGAACCCGCAGGAAATCAGGTCGGAGGCAATGGTCCGGGCGTTTTCTGCGGCCGTCTCCGTTCCCTGGTCCTTGTAGTCCAGCATGGGACCGATTTTGGTGGTGCCCACGGTCCCCATCAGACGGTTCACCCTTCCCCCCTCCTCGTCGCAGGTGAGGATCAAGGGGATCTTGGAATAGCTCTGCGTATTGACCAGCATGGTGCGGACCTGCTCCTGGCTGACCATATTGGACCGGTCATACAGCAGTCCGCCCACCGGCCAGGTTTCCAGCGCCCGCCTGGTGGCGTCCCCCGCTGCCGTCACCTTGGATACGCCGGTGATGGCGGAGGGGTAAACCACAAACAGTTGACAGATCTTCTCCCGCAGCGTCATCACGGCCAGCAGCTCCTCCGCCGGGTCCGGCGCAGGCTCCGGGTCCGGCATGGGCTCCGGCGGAGCCGGATCAGGCTCCAGGGCGGAGGGCTCCTCCGGCTTGGCCTCCGTGTCCAGGGGGAGGGGTTCCGGGGCGGAGACGGGCGTTGAAGCCCGCTCCAGCAATTTGGGGACTCCCCAGACCGCCGCCGCTGCCACCAGGACAGCCGCCAGCAGCACCACCGGCCAGCGGGAGCGTCTCACAGGCCTGGGCCTACAGCGTTTTCCTCTGCTCACAGTACATTTCCCCCCTGTCAATTCTCAAACTCACAGATATATCCCATGGCGTCCCGCATACTGGGCACCACCGCCAGGGGATCGTTGCGCTGGTCATTCCAGGACCACCCCCCCAGGCTGGGGATGTTCCAGAGCATGATATACCACTCCTCCACGCCGTCGGAGGAATCCACCCGGGATGGCTCGTCCACACACCAGGCCTCATAGGAGAAGGGCTCGCCGGTAGCCCAGTGGCCGAACACATTGCCGGAGCTGTCATAGGAGGTATAGCCGCCCAGCCAGACGAACCGGACCTCCTCCGCCTCCGCCATGGCGATCAGCTGGTCCATCTCGTCCTGGGAGGTGATCGTCGCCAGATGGCCGCCCATTTCCTGACAGCGCCGGGTGGCCTCTTCCCAGGTCACCGCCTCCTTGATGAGTTCATACCGGGAGGTGTGGGTGGTGGGATCAACAGAGGGCACCGCCTGGAAGGCAACCTCGTTCCGGGCGCGGTAGCCGTCTCCCGTGACCCGCACATCCAGCTCCCGGCCGGCGTAGGCGTCCTGGGCGGCATCGCTGATATACTCCACCGCGTAGAGCTTCTTCTGCTCGGCGTAGATTTCCTCAAAGATTTCCTCCAGGTCATAGAGATCGTCAATGAACCAGTACCGGCCTCCGCTGCCCTCGGCCACGCTTTTCAGGGTGCCGGCCTCCACGTCCCGGCCTACGCCGATAATGTAGACAGGCACCTGCATGGCCAGCGCGTAGGAGACAATATCCCCGGGGGTGTAGCTGCTGCGGTTGTCAATGCCATCGGTAAACGCGATGACGCAGCGGGCGCCGCCCTGGAGGGCGGCATGATGAATGCCGTCGTGGATGGCGTTGTATAAAGCGGTCATGCCGTCGGGGGACATGTTGGCGATACCGTTGGACAGCAGGGTGCTGTCGCCGGTGTATGTACACATCTGCTGGACGATGGAGTCAAAGGCCAGGATTTCCGCCTGATCTCCCACCTCATAGTGGAGGCTGTTCACAAACTCCGTCATCACCGTCTGAATTTTTCCCATGTCGGTGGCGGTGATGCTGCTGCTCTTGTCCGCCAGCAGACCGATATTCAGCCCCTGATTGCCGGCCAGGGGCTCCACCATATGAACCTCCCGGGACAAATACTCGCCGCCCTCCAGGCGCTCCCGGATGATAAAGGACCGCTGTCCCAGTCCCTCCAGCGCATTGCCGGTGGCCGGGTCCTCCACCCGGAAGAAGGCCTTGACCGTGGGGTACTCGCTGACGTCCGTGGACACCAGGCGGACCTGGGCGGGCTCGAAGCGGGGAGTGCGGTACTTATCCTCCCGCTCGAAACGGAAGCCCTCCACATCCAGCACCACAGACAGCTCCCGCTTCTCATCGGAAACATCCGTGTCCTCCGTCTCATAGAGCAGCATCAGCTTTCCGTCCTCCGCCTGGAAGCCGGTGAGAGAACGGCCGCTGCCCTCCTCCGTCAGTGTGACCATGTCCTCCGTCAGCCGGAGGCCGCCGCCATACTCCAGGGTTACCGCTACCACCGGGAAGTTCTCCGCGTCCACCTGGCTGATGGACGGCTTGAGTTCCGACACACCGGTGAGGGTCTGATACAGGGGATAGAGCGGGCTGTCCTCGCTGATATCCAGGCCGGACAGCGCCTCTGACGCTTCGTCCATCCGCCCCTGGCGCAGGCAGGCCTCCGCCAGGCCCAGGGCCGCGTCCCTGCTCCGGGGATTCCGGTCCAGGGCCTCCTGATAAAGAGACGCCGCCTGGCCGTAATCCTCATCTCCGGCGCTGCTCTCCGCTTCACTCATCAGATTCCGGAAGGTAAAATAGCGATACCCCGCAAAGCCTGCCGCTGCCAGAAGCAGCACCAGCAGGACAGGCAGAATGATCCACGCAGGCCGCAGCCGCTTTTTTGCCCCTCCCGGCTGTATGGGCGGAGGATCAGCGCGCTCTCCTCCGCCGTCCGCCGCCGCAGGCAGCGGCGCGGCCGGAACAGGGACCGGCAGAGCCTGTCCGGCGCTCTCCTCCGCCTGAAGGCAGGCGCCGCAGCTTCCGCAGAAGCGGCTGTCCGGCTCCAGTTTGGCGCCGCAGCTGGGACAGACCGGCTCCGGCGGGGCCGGCGGATGATTCTGCTTGGCGCCGCAGAAAGTACAGAACAGCGCGCCCTCCTCCAGCGGCTTGCCGCAATTGGAACAACTATTCATGGCAGCTCCCTCTCTCTCAAATTCTCTCTTTTCCTGTCTCCAGGCTCTCTCTTCTGCTATTTAACCATATTTCCGGCCGCAAGACAATAGGCTCATGCCATTCCGGGCAAAGTTTTCCTGCGGACGGGCCTTTTTCACCATTCAAAGCAAATTTCAAGGGGGCTATGGAGAAAAATGATGGACTTTTTCCCACAGTATGCTATAATACCATCGTCGGGTAACAGAAAATCGCCCCTTTGGGAATTGTGTGTCTGTGGAACGCGGGCTTCAGAGCCTGTTTACTATCTCCCCGCGCACGTCTTGACGGCGGATTTTCCGCCCGGACTTCGTTAAAAACCCTTACAATCCGTCAGGATTGCTGCGGCTTTTTGCCTCGC
>JAAZZJ010000208.1 GCA_014237695.1 Oscillospiraceae bacterium
CACTTCGGATGTCCATCCACTGTACTCCTTTCATTTTCTGACTCCCTTTCCGGGCTCTTTCTCGCCCTGATTGGGAGTCTATCTTTTTCCCTTCACCTCCGTCACAAAACTACATTTTTTCCTCGGCGTTTTTTTACATTTTATCACTGGCGCTGACACTCGTAGTAGTGCATATCGCTGCCGCAGATGCCCACATACTCCAGCTTCACCAGGACCTCGTCCGCCTTGGGAGTCGGAATAGGCCGCCGGGTGTACCCCATCTTTCCGATGCCCTCCATGACCGCTGCGTTCATTGTTCCATTCATTGCTGCGCCCTCCTTTTTAACTTTCATAAAGTATTTATGTAAGTGATTATATTAAAGTATGTGCCTGCACCGCTGTCAAGAGGGGAAATGATTTTCGGCATTTCAGCCATGTTTTTGGGGGATGTTTTTGTACAAAACAGAAGTGACGCCGCTCTATGCCGAGAGCAGCGCCACTTGTATTCTGACAAACTATACCGTCTGCAAAAATTGCTCTATCTGGGCCAGTGCCGCGCCTACGGCGGAGGCCTCCAGGCGGTAGCGGCAGAATTTGAGGTAGGAGGCATCAGGCCGGAAGGTATTGCGCTCCTCCAGGAGGGGCCGCAGCGGCCCGCCAAATTCCTCCAGAAACGCGCCCACATAGCCGCCCACGATTACGTCGCAGTCAAAGCTCATATGCAGGTTGTTGACGGCAATCGCCAGATGCTCCAGGTATTCCCGCCAGACTGCCTGCTTTGCCGCATCGCCCTCCCGGAGGCCGTCAAAGAACGCGGCGAGGTTTCCGTCCGCCCCATCGGAGAGCAGCCGCGCAGAGCAGTAGGCATCCAGGCAGCCGTCTTTTCCGCAGTAGCACCGCCGTCCGCCTGGAACCAGGGTATTGTGGCCGAACTCTCCGGCCCGGAGATGGTCCCCCATATACAAGGCGCCGTCTGTCAGGATTGCGCCGCCTACGCTGTTGCTCAGGGACAGATAGATCAGATTCCCGGCCGTGGGGGTCCCATAAATCTCGGCAAATCCAGCGGCGTTTGCATCATTGATGAAGCGGCAGGGATAGGGGATGCAGCGGCTCAGCAGGCTGAGGGGCACATCCCGCAGGTCCAAAATATGAGAATACCGCAGGATACCGGCCTCGCTGTCCACGATGCCGGGCAAGGAGATCCCCACCCCTAAAATCTTTTCGCCGGTACAAGCGCCGTCCATGACATGTCCGATCAGCCGGCCCAATTCCTGCAAATAGGCGTCCTCCAGGGAAAAGGGCTTCGACTGCCGCTGATAGCGCACCACCTGTCCGCTCAGGTCCACCAGCACGACGCTGACATGGTTCCGGGTCAGGTCCAGCCCGACGGCCAGCCTGGCGTCCTTCACCGGGGCGTACGCCTTTGCCTTGCGGCCTCCGGTGGATTCATACTGCCCGACCTCCTGCACAAACCCCAGCCCGGCCAGCTCCTTCACGTTCTGCAAAATGGTCGGCCAGCTCAAGGTCAGCTGCTGGGACAGCTCCATCTGGGAAATGCGCTCGCAGGATAAAATGCAGCGCAGCGTATTGGCGCGATTGCGGCGCTTCACATCCATATTGCTGGCGGGAGATGCTTTCATATGTCACCATCCATTGAAGGTTTTCGGGATGTCTTTTGAACTTGATTCTATTCAAATCTGCGGCGCTGCACGCAGCAGGAGGCCGCCAGGCGGGCCTGTAGGGAAAGCACAACCTGGGCCGTGTCCGCAAAAGTTCTGCATATTAACAAAAATCCTCGCATTCCAAAAGAATACGAGGATTTTTTATGGTCCGAGTGACTGGATTCGAACCAGCGGCCTCTTGAACCCCATTCAAGCGCGATACCAAACTTCGCCACACCCGGATGTTTCCTTGGCTGAGTGATGTCAGCTAAAATAAGATAGCACACTCCGGGAAAATTTGCAAGAGGTTTTTTGAAATTTTTTAAGAATTTTTCCGGAACCCCTTTCCGCAGGCGATTTCCGCTATCGCTGCCGCAGCTGCATCCACCTCCGCCGCCGTAGTAAACCACCCCGGGCTGAGGCGCACCGTCCCCTGCGGAAAGGTCCCCAGCGTTCTATGGGCTGCAGGAGCGCAGTGCAGCCCGCAGCGGGTCAGGATACCATAGGCCTTCTCCAGGCGAAAGGCCGCCTCGGCGTTGTCCGCCTCCTGAAAATCCACCGATACCACACCCACCCGGCTGTACCGTTCCCGCGGACCCGCTATGCGGATATAGGGAATCTCCCGGAGCCGGTCCAGCAGCCGTCCGGTCATATCCGTCTCATGGGCCTGCAATACAGGGACCCCGGTACGCAGTATAAACGCCGCCGCCGCTTCCAAGCCATAAATACCGGGCAGATTCGGTGTTCCGGACTCAAAGCGGTCCGGCATATACATGGGCTGGACCTCCAAATCCGATGCACTGCCGGTCCCTCCGGTCACAATGGGCGTGAGTCCCCGGGCAAACTCCGGAGCAAGCAGCAGCACCCCAATGCCGCTGGGACCCATCAGGCCCTTATGCCCCGGCGCTGACAGGGCGGACAGTCCCCAGCCGTCAAAATCGATCTCCCAGTGCCCGGCAGTCTGGGCAGCATCCAGAACAAAGGGAATACCATAGGCGCGGCAGATCTTTCCCACCGCCGCCGCGTCCTGCACGCCGCCGCCTACATTGGACCCGTGGGCAATCAGTACCAGCCGGGTATTGGGCCGAATCAACCGCCGGAGGTCCTCCGGGTCCATCCGGCCCTGTCCATCGCAGGGGACGCGGTCAAAGGTCACCCCGTTCTCTGCCAGCGCCTGCAGCGGGCGCATTACGGCGTTGTGTTCCATGGCGCTGACCAGACAGTGATCCCCTGGCCGCAGCCACCCGCGAAGCACCATGTTCAGCCCCATTGTATTGCCGGAGGTCAGCACGCAGTGGGCCGGATCGCCGTGGCGGAACAGCCGGCACAATTCTTCCCGCAGCAGCAGCGCGGTCATGCCGGCCTCCTGGGCGGAGGCATACACCCCCCGGTTGACGGAGGCTCCATTTTCCTGCATATACCGCAGCATGGCCTCCGCCACAGCGGGCGGCTTGGGGAAAGAGGTGGCGGCGTTATCCAGATAGATGGAAGGCATGGCTATCTCTCCTGTCGATTTTTCTGCCGTATAGTATAGCATAGTCTGTGAAACTTGACAAATTTTTTTGTGGCCGGAAAAAACCGCGGCCGGAAAGCGAAAAAAGTCTTGACAAAACGCCGCAAGTGCGGTAACATAACATCGATCCGCATCCGGACGCTTAGCTCAGCTGGCTAGAGCACCTGCTTGACGTGCAGGGGGTCAGCGGTTCAAGTCCGTTAGCGTCCACCATGAAAATCCCTTAGAGCCGCAAGGCTTTGAGGGATTTTTTTGTTTGCTTTTTCAGCGCGTTTCGGCCTTCCGGATCTCCCGTAATTTGGGGCAATTTCAGGTGTTTTTCGGTATCATGGTGTATTACGAGGGTTCGAACCCCACCAGTTCCTCAAAAAACCTCATTTACATCTCCCGCTTGACTGGTGAAAATTTGGAGGTTAAAATCCCCGGAAACCACTGATGCCGTAGGCGTTTAGCCTACGGCATCTAAAGTGGGCATTCACTTTGTCTCTCGTTGACAAAAAAGATGCACCGCAAAATCCTTGTGCTGCAACGGTTTCCGGCTTTTTGGAACGCCTTTCGCAAAAACGGCAGTCAAATTTCCTTGACCTGATTATAGCATGATTCAAGACCCCTGTAAAGGGAAAACCGAAAGCGGATAGAAGCGCCTCGGACGTATCCGAGACATTTCTATCCGCTCTCACTCTTTCAATCTGATGATCTGCTCGTACAGCAGAACATATTTTTCCCGTATGACCCGGTTGGCGTGGTAGTGTCCAAAAAAGTGATATTTGAACCGGCACCGCCGGGCTGCTTCCTCCAGGAAATCAGTCAGGGCATCGGCTTTGTAAAATCTGCCACTCAATTCATCCTGCACTGAGGTTGGGCAGCAGTGGCTGATGATGTAGTCCACCGCCCAGCCCACACTGTCCAAGTTGGCCCTGGCAGTCTGGTACTCCTCCTTGCTGGGCAGCTCCTCCTTCCACCAGGAACGGTGGTTCACCCGGTACATCGCGCCTCTGGCGTCCAGCCTCCGGCATTTCTTCTTGAACAGCGGATCGTCCGGCTCCAGGATGCCGTCCTGAATGTCGTGGCTGCTGGCTCCGCCCATGGTGAAGAAGGTTTTACCCTGGATGTCGTAGATCTGGCCCCGTAGCAGGTGGATCACCGAGGGACGGATACGCTGTACCTTACCGCCGTGCCAGTCCTCAGTCGGGAACTCCGCCAGCATATCGAAGTTCTCATGGTTGCCGGAGACGAACAAGGTGGTAAAGGGCTTCGCCTCCAGCCAGTCCAGCCAGTGGCGCTCCTCCGCGCTGCCGTCCCAGATGCCTCCGAAGTCGCCGGCGATTATGACGCAGTCATCCTTGGTCAGCTCCGCCTGCTCATAGAAAATTTTCTTTTTGAAGCGAGTGAAATCGCCGTGAGTGTCGCCTGTTATGAAAATTGCCATGCTGTGTCCCTCCAGTCCCTATTTTAACAAATCTTCTGCTCGATTACAACGTCTATGTCCCTGATCTTGACCTGGATAGTTTCGGCGTCCACCACGGTGATCCGCTCCACGAACCTGCGGGTGAGAGTGTCATCGTACTCCGTGAAGCACATGGGCTGTTGATCCAGCCATTCCTCCATCTCCCGCTGCCTGGAGGCTTGGGCGGCCTGCTGCTCCTCATCCTGCTGGCAGGCTGCGATCTGATCCAGGACGCTCTGCTTCTCCGCCGTCACCGTTTCGAGCTGGGCGTTCAGTTCC
>JAAZZJ010000209.1 GCA_014237695.1 Oscillospiraceae bacterium
ACCTGTATTCACAGGCGTTGAACGCCGCCTGACCACACTGCCGCGTTAAAAAATCTTGGAATACGCCGGTTCCCGGCTCAGCTTCAAGGTGGAAATGACCTCGTGCATCTGACGGGCGGAGTTCTGCAGAGCGCTCTCTTCCTCGCCGCTGAGGGGGATCTCCAGGATATCCTCCAGTCCGTCCCGGCCCACAATAGACGGGATGCTGAGCGCCAGACCATCCAGACCATATTGTCCGTCCAGCACAACGGAGATGGGCAGTACGGCGTGTTCATCCCGGATGATGGAGGCAGCGATGCGGCCAACGCCCATGGCGATGCCGTAGCAGGTGACTCCCTTGCGCCGGATGATCTCATAGGCGCTGTCCCGGACCTGACGGTAGAGCCGGTCCATATCCACCCGGCTGAGGGCCTGGCCGCGAATGCGGCAGAAATCTTCCAATGCCAGACCGGAGACATTGGCCTCGCTCCAAACCGCAAGCTCGCTGTCCCCGTGTTCACCGATGATAAAAGCATGGATGTTCCGGCTGTCCACCCGCAGCTCCTCGCCCAGCAGCTGCTTGAGCCGCCCGGTGTCCAGTACGGTGCCGGAGCCGATGACCCGCTCTCTGGGATAGCCTGACATCTTCCAGGCCGCGTAGGTCAGCACGTCCACCGGGTTGGAGACGATGAGGAGGATGCCGCCGAAGTCTCTGGCGGTGATTTCCCTGATGATGGACTCCATGATGGCAATATTTTTGCCGATAAGGTCCAGCCGGGTTTCGCCCGGCTTCTGGTTGGCCCCGGCGGTGATGACCACCAGGGAGCAGTCCGTGATGTCGTCATAGGTGCCCGCCGTGATCTCCATGGCCGCGCCGTAGGGGAGGCCGTCGCTGAGGTCCATGGCCTCGCCCTCCGCCTTGGCCTGATTAGCGTCCAGAAGTACCAGATGGGAGAACAGTCCCTGCTGGAGGAACCGGAAGGCGATGGACGCGCCTACAAAACCGCAGCCGATGACGGCCGCTTTTCTCGGGTTTACATTCATTTCAAAACGCTCCTGTTTTCTGGGATGACTATAGTTGTGCCGCGTTTTTGAAAAGATATGCACCGGTAAAGAAGGGGCGCGGTCAGCTCTCACCGGACCGCGCCTTACCCGCTTCCTTTGTATGGCATGTGAACCCGCAGGAGATTGCTCCGGTCGGACACACGCTTTTGCACTTCCCGCAGCGGATGCACTCGGGACTGTTGATGTTTCTGGTGACCTCCACATCCATGGGACATGCCCGTTCACACTGCTTGCAGTCTACGCATCTGCTTCCGTCCAGGTGCATCTGGTAGAAGCTGAAGCGGTTGAACAGGGCGTAAAAGGCTCCCAGGGGGCAGAGGTATTTGCAGAAGGGCCGGTGGATCACCATGGAGGCAATCAGGATCGCCGCCAGCACCAGTGTCTTCCAGCCAAACAGCAGCCCTGCCGCCTGCCGCAGGCTGGGGTTGGACAGGAGCAGAGGAATGCCGCCGCCCAAGGTCCCGGCGGGGCAGATGTACTTGCAGAAATACGGGGACACGATGCCGGTCTCCGTGGGCGCAAAGGCCGGAAGGAGGATCACCATCACCAGCAGGATCACGTATTTCGTATACCGGGCGGGCCGGTCGATAAGGGTGGGGACCTTCACCTTTTTCACGGGGATCTTATGGAGAAGGTCCTGGACCAGTCCGAAGGGGCACAGCAGTCCGCACACCGCCCTCCCCAGCACCACGCCGAAGAGCATCAGCGTCCCCAGTACGTAGAAAGGGAAGCCGCTGCGCCGGTCCCCCAGGACGGACTGCAGGGAGCCGATGGGGCAGGCCCCCAGGGCCCCCGGGCAGGAGTAGCAGTTCAGCACCGGTACGCAGAAAGCCTTGCTGCCACCGGTGAAGATGCGCCCCTTCCAGAAGCCGATGGCATAGCCGTTGAAGAGGACGGCGGCCAGCAGCTGGATGGTGCGCTGGAAGGAGAGACGGGGCTTTTTCGGCCCCTTCATCCTATCCCGATGCATTCCAGACATATCCGCACCGCCTTTCCCAGAACCTCCTGATATTCGCCGTTGAGAACTCCGATGGCGATGAACGCCAGAGCCGCCGCCAGCATCCCCAGGGAGGACCAGCGTATCTTAGTCCGCAAGGCTGATCTCCGCCTTTCCTTCCTCCGACAGGACCTTGTTGGCCGCTGTTGTGTAGGCCTCGGACAGGTCTGGCTGCATACCAATGATGGGCGTGCCCTTGACCTCGCCCCTGCTGTTGACAAAGACTGTGGTGGGGAAGGACTGCACCGTGTTGACCACGGAAGCCAGAGCCTCGTCTCCGCTGATGAGGGTGACGCCCTCGTAGCCGCAGGAGGTCAGGAAGTCTCTGGTGCCCTCCAGATCGTTCCCGGCGTCGATGCAGATGGTAATCAACTGGACATTTTCCGGCAGCGCCTTCTCATAAGCGGCCAGGTCGGGCATCTCAGCGCGGCAGGGGCCGCAGAACATGCCCCAGTAGTTGATGATCGTGAGGTCTTTGGACTTGATGTCATCCTGCGTGAAGGTCTCTCCATCCAGAGTGTAGCCTGTGAAGGAGGAGAAGGAGCCGGTGGTTGCGTCATCATTGGAGCATCCGGACAGGATGCTGGAGGCGAGGAGCAGACTGAGGAGCAGGATCATCCATTTTTTTGCTTTCATCATGTGAGAGGTTCCTTTCTTTCGGGCGGAGCCTTATCCCCGCCACAGTTTATTTTTTTGAAGGCGTTATGCCGGCTTTACAACAGCAGTAACCGGATCAGCCTGGACAGGCTTTCTCTGGATGGGGCGTCAGGTCATTCCTGCAGGGATGCCGGGGCCGGTTCGTCCGGGCGCTTCATCTCCCGCCAGACGGTACACATCATAGTGATAAAGCAGGCTGCGCCGCCGATGACGTCGCTTACCGGCTCGGCGGCGAACACGCCGTAGGCCCCCAGTCCCCACAGGCGGGGCAGAAGGAGAAGCAGGGGCGTTACCAGGATCACCTTGCGGAACAGGGAGAAGAAAACGGCGCTCTTTGCCCGTCCCAGGGCTACGAAGGTATTCTGTCCGATCATTTGGAAGCTCATCATCACATAGGCGGCGTAGTAGACCCGCATGGCGGGCACGCCCACGGCCAGCAGGCCGGGATCGTCGTTGAACAGCAAAATGAACGCCCGGGGGAAGGCCAGCAGCAGCGCCCAGACCAGCACGTTATAGCCCAGACAGGCCGCCGTGAGGAAACGGACGCTCTCCCGGACCCGGCTGTACCGGCCCGCGCCGTAGTTGTAGCCGATGACCGGCTGGGCTCCCTGGGTCAGGCCGCGGATGGGCTGAAAGACGATCTCACGGACGGAGACGATGGCCGTCATGGCCGCCACGTAGAGGTCGCCGCCGGAGGCCCCGCCATAGGCCTGCAGCTGGGCGTTGCCCAGGGCCTGCACCAGACTGTTGGTGATGGAAAAGGTGAAGCCCGTGAGGCCCAGACCGCAGATCCGGCGGAGGATGGGACCGTCCAGACCCAGACTTTCCCGGTCCAGCCGCAGGACGGCTTTTCTTCCCGTCAGGAACAGCAGGACCCATACCGCGGAACAGGTCTGGGCGATGACCGTGGCTAAAGCCGCCCCCTGAACACCCATATGCAGGACGAAGATGAATATCGGGTCCAGGATCAGGTTGATGACCGCGCCCAGGAGGGTGGTGGTCATGCCCACCTTGCCGAAGCCCTGGGCGTTGATGAAGGGATTCATGCCCAGGCCGATCATGACCGGGATGACGCCGATGAGATAAATTTGCAGATAATCCCGGGCGTGGACCACCGTCTCGTCACTGCCGCCCACCAGGTAGAGAAAGGGAGTCTGGAAGAGATAAAATCCGATGGTCAGCACCGCGCCCAGCAGGAGCAGAAGGGTGAAGCTGACCCCCATGATCCGGGCGGCCCGCCTGTCCCGGCCCTGCCCCCGGGCAATGGAGAACAGGGGCGCGCCGCCGGTGCCGCAGAGGTTGGCGAAAGCGGTGATGATATAGGTGGCGGGCATCACCAGACCGATGCCGGTAAAGGCGTCCCGGCCCACGGCGTCGATGTGGCCGATGAAGGCCCGGTCCACTACGTTATACAATACGACCGTCAGCTGGGCCACCGTCAGAGGAATGGCCAGCGACAGAATGTTTTTGGCGATGCTGCCCTGAGAGAAGTCGTTTTTGCGCTGCGGCGTCATGGCGTTCCTCCGGCTGCTTTTTTTCATATTGTAGGATATTCGGAGGGAAATTGCAAGAGGGGAAGGGAAAAAGTCTGCGGTACCCTTTGACAAAATACGCCATAATGCGGTATAATAAAAAAGCCGCCCACCCAGGGCGGACGGAAAAGCGGCTTCGCTGCCGGGGCGGTCTGCTCCGGCGGGCGGCTGGTACATATTGGCGGTCAGCGATTCCTCTCATGGAAAGGGGGGATGGCTGATGTGGAAACAAAAACTGATGAAAGCGCTTTTGACCCTGTTCTGGACAGTGCTGATGTTGGTTTTACTGACCACAAAAGCTTGTTGACCGCTCGGATGGCCCCCAAGCGGTCAACGTAGGCTTTTGCTTACATCTGACTGATAAAGGCTGACCGTCATGTCCAGCCGCCCTTTCTGTGTTTATTATAACCGTCCGTTCCGGCTTTGTCAAGCATCTATGAGGATGGTTTACACCTATTTCGCAAAACAGTTTGCAGAGTCTGGCTACACGAACAGCCAGATTTAGTCCTTTTGCTCCAGCTCTTTCTCAATGTCCATGATGATCGCACTCATTTTGACCTCCAGAGCGCAGCTGATCCTGTACAGTGTTTCTAATGTAGGTTTGCGCTC
>JAAZZJ010000020.1:0-9742 GCA_014237695.1 Oscillospiraceae bacterium
TGTCCCAGAATATCCGCCAGTTTCACAATGTCCCGGCAGGCTTTGTAGAAAAGAGTGGCAAACAGGTGGCGGAGATTATGCGGAAAGACCTTCGAGCTTTCCACCCCGGCTTTTTCGCACAGCGCTTTCATTTCCCGCCAGATCTGACGGCGGGAGACTGGCTTTCCGCTTCTGGTGAGAAAAATCTCCCCGGAGGCGGTTTTCTGCTTCCTGGCGTATTTCAGCAGCTTCCGGCAGAGCTTGGCCGGAAGGAGGATGGTGCGGATTTTGCCCTTCAGACTGATCTCCGCCCGGCCCCGTTGGGCGGCCTCTACAGTGATATACCGTACCTCCGAAACCCGGATGCCGGTGGCGCAGATGGTTTCCATCAGCAGCCCCAGCCGCTCCTGTCCCTGCTCCGCCGCCGTGTCCAGGAGCTTCTGATACTCCGCCCTCGTCAATTCCCGGCTCTGCTCCCGGAAGGTCCTCCGCTGAACCCGGAGAAATCTGATTCTGCAATCCCCCCGGCCAAGAAACTTGAATAAAGAATTGACAGCGGACAGCATGGAGTTGATGGTAACAGGCGCATAGTTTTGCTGAAGAAGAAATTCCCGCCACTGAACGGCAGTTTCCCGGGTCAGTTCCCGCTGTCCCAGCCAGAGCGCAAAATCAGAAGCGTCATGGAGATATTTTTCAATGGTGCCGGGACTGCGGTCCCCATTTTTTAAGCAGTCAGCAAAACCGGCCAGATCACTTTTTGAAACAGACATAAAGCCCCTCCTTTGTATAGTATCTATAGTTTCACACAAAAGAGAGCAAAGTTGTATGCAAAGTGGAAATTTTTCAGGAAATTTCCAGCATGATTGGGGGAATCTCTGCCGGAAAGAGAAGCGGCTTGATACCCGGCAATACCCCGCGCAAGGGCGTGCGCCCGGCAGAATTGAGGTTTCATTTACCTGCCTGCCGGTCGTTCATACGCACCCGCGGGAGTGCCCGGAGCGGCTAAGAAATCCCCCTTGTAATCCCTAGAAAAATCTGCTATACTATGCCAATAAGCAACAGAACAGGAAATAAATCATGGAAACCTTCATTGAACAATTTAATTGGGGCGGCCTGCTGAATCTGCTTGGGCGTGTGGCCGGCGTGTTCCTCTGCCTGACCGTCCACGAAACCTGCCACGGCCTCGCAGCCTACGCACTGGGGGACCCCACCGCCAAGCGGATGCAGCGCCTTTCCCTGAATCCGCTGCACCATATTGACTGGCTTGGCCTGGCCTCCATGGTAATCTGCGGCTTCGGCTGGGCCAAGCCCGTGCCGGTGGATATGCGCTACTTCAAAAACCCCCGGCTGGGCATGGCGTTCACCGCGTTGGCCGGACCGGTATCCAATTTTCTGCTGGCCCTGCTGCTGCTTTTTGCCGCATCGCTGCTGCCGGCTCTTGCGCCGGTAAACGCAGTTGCGGCGGGGCTGTTTTCTTTCTGCGCCAGCACGGCGGTACTCAGCATAGGACTGGGGCTGTTCAACCTAGTTCCCATCCCGCCGTTGGATGGGTCAAAGGTGCTTTTCTCCATCCTGCCGGAGAAAGCATATTACACGCTCATGCGCTATGAGCGCTATGGTATGGCGGTCCTCCTGCTGCTGGTTTGGCTGGATGTGGGGGGCAGTTATCTTTCCAACGCCATCTACGAGGTTTTCCGCTGGATGGCGGGACTATTTTTCTGATCGAGTACGGGAGGACGCCGGATGGACGAACCGGTTTACAAGCTGGAACAGGTGGTACACAGCCGGGAGGGCCTGGAGGACTTCGAGGGTCCGCTGGATCTGATCCTGTTCCTGTTGAGCAAGAATAAAATTGAAATCCAGGATATCCCCATTGCCCTCATTCTGGAACAGTACCTGGCCTATCTGGAACGGCGGCAGCAGATGGATCTGGAGGTGGCCAGCGAGTTCATCACCATGGCCGCCCAGCTGATGTTTATCAAAACGCGGATGCTCCTTTCTCTGGAGGATGAGGAGGCCAAGAACGAGATGGCTGAATTGATCCGCTCCCTGGAGGAGCGGCGCAGCGGGGAGAATTACGCCAAGATCAAATACGCTGCCGCTCATCTGTCATCCATGGGAGTCTTTGGCGGCCGCATCTTTCTGCGGAACCCTGAGCCGGTGGAACGGGGAAAGGTGTATACCTACAGCCATACCCCCGCCGACCTGGTGGGCGCCATGGCGGAGATTCTGAGCCGGGAGGAGCGCCGGCAGCCCTTGGACGCCGGAAGATTCCGGGAGATCGTCCGTCAGGAGCCCTATCCCGTGGCAGGGAAGGCCCGGGAGATATTCCAGCGCCTGCGCCGCGGTGTCACCAGCTTCCGGCTTCTTTTCCGGGGCAGCCGCAGCCGCAGCGAGGTGGTGGCTACCTTTCTGGCAATTCTTGAACTCTGCCGGGCCAGGATTGTCACCCTTTCGGGAGGGGAGCGGGACTGCACCGTTAACGCCACCGGCGTGGAAATCGATTCCCTGCAGCTGTAGGGAAAAACCCTTGGAAGAGGAAGGTAGGACCTGTTGGATAATTCGGAAATGCAAATTGCCGCCGAGGCGATCCTTTTTGCCTCCGGCGAACCGGTACATATCAGCCGCCTCTGCATGGCCCTGGATACGGACCGGCCCCGGGCAGAGGAGGCCCTGCGGCGGCTTGGGGATTATTACGCCTTTGAGCGCCGGGGCATCCGGCTGGTGTGTATGGAGGACAGCTATCAGCTGTGTTCTGCGCCGGAGTATGCGGAGATCATCCGGAAAGCGTTCGAGATCCGGAAGACCGCGAAGCTCAGCCAGCCTGCGCTGGAGGTACTGGCCATCGTGGCCTACTACCAGCCGGTTACTCGGGCGCAGGTGGACCAGATCCGGGGGGTGGACAGCGCCTATACCGTGGGGCTGCTGCTGGACCGGAAGCTCATCGAGGAGTGCGGGCGGCTCCAGGTGCCGGGGAGGCCCCGGCAGTATTGCACTACCCAGGCGTTCCTGCGCTCCTTCCATCTGAGAACGCTGGAGGAGCTGCCTCCGCTGCCGGGGGTGGAAGAGAGCGGGCAGCTGCGTCTGGAGGAAAATAACCCGGAGACCGGACAGGAAGCGGAGAGACAGCAGTAAATACCGCCGGGGAAGGAAGGGAGGCGTCATGGTGGGAAAGATCATACTGTGGGTTTTCCTTGGCCTGTTGGCGCTTCTTGCGGCGGCCCTTCTGATTCCGGTAAAGATACGGGGTTCCTATGAGGACGGCACGCCTCTCCTGTATATCCGCTACGGGCCGGTAAAGTTCCAGCTGTTCCCGCCCAAGGAAAAGGCGGAGTATGAGAAGAGAAAGCCTCCCAAGAAGAAAAAACCAAAAGCAGAGAAACCACCAAAGCCCAAAAAGCCCAAGGCGAAGATCAATATGGACCAGATCCTCTACGCCCTGGAAAAGCTGCCCCCCATCCTGGGCCGGGCGCTGAAGCGGACGGGCCGGTGTATCCATATCCGGCCGTTGAAGCTCTGGGTGCTGGTGGCCGGGAGCGACCCGGCGGCTGCGGCCATCCTTTACGGGAAGATGGAGGCGGCGCTGTCGGCAGGGTTCCCCATCCTGGAGCGGGTGCTGCGGCTGAAGGATGCCGATGTGCGGCTGTATGTGGATTTTACGGAACGGCAGATGGATTTTATTGCCGATGTGGGTGTGTCTCTGCGGCCCTGGACCCTGGTCTGGATGACCCTTCGGGCCTGCGGGAGCCTCCTCAAGTGGTACTTGGGATTCCGGAAGCTGGCCTCTCCGCCTCCTCCGGAGTCAGGTAAGGATCAAACGGTTTTGGATGATGAAACGGAACGTGCGGCCTGATGGCCTTTGAAAGGAGACAATATGGAAAAGAACAATCCCATCAGTGATCTGCTGCAGGAGAGCATGACCAAGCTGCGGGAGCTGGCGGACACCAACTCCATCGTGGGCCAGCCCATCCACACCCCTGACGGCGTAACCTTGATCCCCATTTCCCGGGTCAGCCTGGGCGTGGGCGGCGGCGGCGCCATCTTCGGCAAGAAGAAGGACGCCAACCCTGAGGGCAACCTGGGGGCTGGTATGGGTGCGGGCGTCAGCATTGATCCCATTGCTTTTCTGATTGTAAAGGACGGCATCACCCGGGTGATGCCTGTGGCCGCGCCTCCGCTGAATACGGTGGACCGCATTGTGGAGATGGCTCCCGACGTGATCGACAAGGTGACCGGCTTCATTGAAAAACAGCAGGAGAAGAAGAAAATGGAGGCTTCCGGCGAGGAGTGCTGACCGGATATAAAACAGGAAAGGTTTTACGCGGTTGCTTCCGCCTGTAATGAGGCATACTAATCCCATCCAAAACGATCCGGAGGTGGATGGGATATGGAAAAACGAAAGCTGGCGGGCAGGGGAGCCTGTTGCTTTTTGGTAGCAAGTATTTTGACTTGCCGGGCATTGGCAATAGGGACTTCCGCCGCGTCAGCGGTGCTGATTGAGCAGAACAGCGGCAGGATACTTTACCAGCAGAATGCGGACGAGGAGCGCCTGATCGCCAGCATTACCAAGATTATGACCGCCGTGGTGGCTCTGGAACATGCCGATAAGGGCTGCTCCTATACCGTCACTGCCCGTGATATGGCGGAGGGGTCCTCCATGTATCTCAAGCCGGGGGACACGCTGTTGCTGGAGGAACTGCTGTACGGCCTGATGCTGGCCAGCGGCAACGATGCCGCTCTGGCGGTGGCCCACTGCGTCTCCGGCGAGACGGAGGATTTTGTCGCTTTGATGAACGAGACCGCCCGGCGCCTGGGCATGACGCATACGCACTTTGCCAATCCCAACGGCCTGGATGCCGAAGGCCATTACTCCAGTGCCCGGGATATGGCGGTGCTGGCCGCCTATGCCCTGAAAAATCAGGATTTCCGGCGGATTGTATCCACCGCCTCTGTGACCATCGGTGAGCGGTATCTTGCCAACCACAATAAGCTTCTCCGGCTCTACGGAGGCTGTATTGGCGTGAAGACCGGATTTACCAAGGCGGCTGGTCGCACCCTGGTCTCTGCCGCCGCGCGGGAGGGCATGACCTTGGTATGCGCTACCCTCAATGACGGTAACGACTGGAACGACCACATGGCCCTGCTGGACTATGGCTTTGCCAACTATCATATGGAGACGGCGGTTCCGGCTGGCCAGGTGCTGGCCTCTGTGCTGGTACAGGGAGGAACGGCGGTTTCCATACCGCTGGCAGCCTCGGAGGAGCTGTGTTATCCTCTTACCGGGGAGGAATCCCTGAAGGTAGTGGCCCGGGTACCGCTGTCCATACCTGCGCCGGTGGTGCCGGGGCAGGCAGTGGGTGAGGTCTGCGCCTATCTGGAGGACCAGGAGGTAGCGCGGGTGGAGTTGGTTGCTGCCGCGCCCTCGGCAAAAAAGGAGCGGGTTCCCGCGCCTTCCAGCTGGTGGGACAAAGTTTTTTGACGGGTATGGCCGGTTGAGCCGTATCAGAGGAAGGAAACACATGGATCGCTTACAGAAGATTCTCTCCGCTGCCGGTGTCTGTTCCCGCCGGCAGGCGGAGGAATTTTTGCGGAATGGCCGGGTGGCCGTTAACGGTGCCGCCGCCTCTCTGGGAGACCGGGCGGACCCGGAGACCGACCGGATTACCCTGGATGGCCGGCCGGTCCGTTTTCCGGCGAAAAAGCTCTACCTGATGCTGCATAAGCCCAGGGGCGTGGTAACCACCCTATCCGATGAGAAAGGGCGGCCCTCAGTGGCGGATCTGGTGTCCGGCTGCGGAGGCCGGGTCTATCCGGTGGGGCGGCTGGACATGGATTCGGAGGGACTGCTGCTGCTGACCAGTGATGGAGCCTTAGCCCAGCGGATGACTCATCCCAGCCACCGGATAGAAAAGGAGTACAGTGTAACCGTGACCGGCCGCCTGGAGGGATGTGAAGCCCGACTGGCGGCCCTGAGGACTCTGGAGGACGGCTCTTCCATTGCTCCTGCCCGCGTCCGGACCGTTGCAGAGCGGAACGGGCGGCGGATATTGTCTGTGGTGATCTGCCAGGGATTGAACCGGCAGGTGCGGAGGATGTGCGCCCTGGCGGAGCTGCGGGTGGAGCGGCTGGTTCGGATAAGGGAGGGCGGGCTGGAGCTGGGCGGACTCCAGCCCGGCCATTGGCGGTTCCTTACCGGGGAAGAGCGGGACCGCTTGCTGCTCCCCTGAGGAAGTCTCTGCGGGATAAGCCTATCCCGTGGCCGTACAGAAATGTGTGAGCCTGCATGGAAGCTCAAAGCCAACGATAAGTTCTTTTTGCCGGCTTTTGCAAAAAAAGCCGGGGGAGGAAGAGATGAAGAAGGACGTACTACATACCATTGAGGAAAATATGCCCCGCTTCTCCAAGGGACAGCGGCGGATCGCGGCTTATATTCTCTCCAACTATGACAAGGCTGCTTTTATGACCGCCAGCAGGCTGGGGGAGCTGGTGGGCGTCAGCGAATCGACGGTGGTGCGCTTTGCCGCCCTGCTGGATTACGACGGCTACCCCGCCATGCAGAAAACCTTACAGGAGATGGTCCGGGGTAAGCTGACCTCCATCCAGCGCATCCAGACCTCCAGTGACCGGCTGTTCAGTACCGACGTGGTGTCCTCCGTTCTGCAGATGGATATGGAGAAGATCCGTATCGCCATCGAAGAGGTGGACCGGCCCACCTTCAATGCGGTGGTGGATAAGCTCCTTACCGCCCGGCATATCTATATCCTTGGGGTGCGTTCCAGTTCGTTTTTAGCGGGATATCTCCATTTCTATCTGCATCTGATCTTTGAAAATGTGACCCTGGTGACCAGTAACAGTGCCGGGGACATTCTGGAGAGCATTCTGCGCATCGGCCCCGGGGACGTTCTGGTGGGCATCAGCTTTCCCCGGTACTCCAAGGCCACGGTAAAGGGCGTCCAGTTTGCCCATGACCGGGGGGCCGACGTTGTTGCCTTGACGGACAGTGCCCTATCGCCCCTCTATCCTCTGGCCTCCGCCGTGCTGCTGGCCCGGAGCGATATGATTTCCTTCGTGGATTCTCTGGTGGCGCCTTTCAGCCTGCTCAACGCCCTCATTGTATCGGCAGGCCACCGGAAGGACGCGGACATTGCCCAGATTTTCAACCGTCTGGAGGGCATTTGGGATGAATACGGCGTATTCGGGTACAGCGATGAGAGCTGATATCATTGTCGTGGGCGGCGGCCCCGCAGGAATGATGGCCGCTGTTGCCGGAGCGGAAAACGGCGGGACAGTATGTCTTCTGGAGCCCAACGAGCGGCTGGGCAAAAAACTGAATATCACCGGTAAAGGCCGGTGCAACCTGACCAACCTGTGTGATTTGGACACCTTTCTGCAAAATGTCCCTCGTAACGGAAAATTCCTTTACAGCGCCTGGAACCAATTTGACAGCGGTTCGCTGATGGCCTTTTTTGAGGCTCTGGGCGTACCGTTAAAGGTGGAGCGTGGCAACCGGGTGTTCCCGGTGTCCGACCGTGCTTTTGACATCAGCGGGGCACTGGAAAAACGGCTGAGACAGCTGGGCGTCCAGGTGATTCGAGACCGCGCACAGGCGCTCCTGATTCGGGACGGAAGCTTACAGGGCGTCAGCACCGGCGGAGGAGACCGGGCGGCGGCGCGGGTGATTGTGGCAGCCGGAGGAGTCAGTTACCCGTTGACAGGCAGCACCGGAGACGGCTACCGTCTGGCGGAGCAGGCGGGCCATAAAATTGTGGAGCCCCGGGGTTCTCTGGTGCCCCTGTGCGCCGCAGGAACGCTGTGCGCACAGGCTCAGGGCCTGAGCCTCCGGAACGTAGCCCTGCGGGTATATGAAAATGGGAAGAAGATTTATCAGGACTTTGGGGAGATGCTGTTTACCCATTTCGGTGTCAGCGGTCCGATGATCCTGTCCGCCTCCGCCCATATGCGGCATTTTGGGAAGAAGTCTTACCGCCTGGAGATCGACCTGAAACCGGCGCTGGATGAGCCGGCGCTGGATAAGCGGCTCATCTCCGACTTCGGGAAGCATCCCAACAGCGATTTTGTCAACGCCTTGGATGAACTGCTGCCAAGAAAGCTGATTGGGCCCTTTGCGGAGCTGACCGGGATCCCCCCCCGGGAAAAGGTCCACGATCTGACCCGCGAGCAGCGCCGCCGGGTGCTGACGCTGCTGAAGGTGCTGCCGCTGGAGATCACCGGCCCCCGGCCTGTGACGGAAGCCATCGTCACCTCCGGCGGCGTTGCGGTGAAGGAGATCAATCCCTCCACCATGGAGTCCAAGCTGCTCCCCGGCCTGTTTTTTGCCGGGGAGGTTCTGGATGTGGATGCCTATACGGGAGGCTTCAATTTGCAGATTGCCTGGTGTACCGGTCATCTGGCGGGACAGGCTGCCGCACGTTTTGAGCATACGGGGTGCCCGCTTGGCGGTACAACAGTAGAAAGGAACAGCCATGGATAAGAAAGAAACCGAAAGAACGATCTCCGTCGCTATCGACGGTCCCAGCGGATCTGGCAAAAGCACTCTCTCCCGGGCGGCGGCAAAGGAGCTGTCTCTCCTGTATGTGGATACCGGGGCGATTTACCGCACAACGGCGCTCCATACCCTCCGCCGCGGCGTATCCCCCGGGGAGTCCGCCGCGGTGGCAGCCCTTCTGCCGGAGATTGATATTGCCCTGTCCTATGATGCCGGAGGAATGCAGCGGATGTGTCTTAATGGGGAGGATGTGACGGAACTGATCCGCACCCAGGAAGTCTCCATGGCGGCCTCTGCTGTATCGGCCTATCCGGCGGTGCGGGCATTTCTCCTTGAGATGCAGCGGGAGTTGGCCCGGAGGCACAGCGTCATTATGGATGGCCGGGACATCGGCACTGTGGTGCTGCCTGGAGCCGATGTAAAAATATTTCTCACTGCCGGCAGCGAGGTCCGCGCCCGGCGGCGCTGGCTGGAGCTTCAGGAGCGGGGAACTCCCCGGGATTGGGAACAGCTGCTGCGGGAGACCCGGGAGCGGGATGAAAAAGACGCCAACCGCGCCGAATCGCCGCTGCGTCCGGCGGAGGACTCCGTTGTGCTGGACACCTCCGAGCTGAACTTTTCCCAGAGCCTGAAGCGCATTGTAGAAATTATCAGGGAGCGTACCGGATTATGACCAGGTTTTACCGTATCATCTACGCCATCGCGGCCCCCATCATCCATCTGCTGTTTCCCTGCCGCACGGTGGGATTGGAGGATTTTCCGGAGGAGGGCGCGCTACTGTGCGCCAACCACGCCAGCGGCTGGGACCCCATTTTGATCGCGCTGAATCTGCCAAAGGATGCCCGGCTGACGGTCATGGCCAAGGACCAGCTGTTCCGCATTCCGCTGCTGGGCTTTTTCCTGAAAAAGCTGGGCATCTTTCCGGTGAAGCGGGGCGGGAACGACCTGACCGCCATGAAGACCGCCATGAAGGTCCTCAGCGGCGGCAACCGCCTGCTGGTGTTCCCGGAGGGCACCCGGGTGGAGGAGCAGGGGGAGGTGGAGGCCAAGGGCGGTGTGACCATGATGGCCACCCGCACCGGAGTCCCCATGGTGCCGGTTTACTGCGGCGGAAAGCATAAGTTTTTTCGAAAGACGACTATTGTTTTCGGCAAACCCTACGTTCCCGTCATTGCCGGACGGAGGCCGACGCCCGACGAGAACCGGGCCATTGCCCAGGAAATACTGGAGCGGATTTATGCTTTAAGCGAGGTAGAC
>JAAZZJ010000020.1:9752-15564 GCA_014237695.1 Oscillospiraceae bacterium
TTCTGCTTTGGTGTGGCCCGGGCGGTCAAGATGGCCAGAGAGCTGGCGGATACGGCGTCCAGCCCCAGGATGCTGGGCAGTGTGATTCACAACCGCCATGTCACCTCCGCTCTGGAGCAGCGGGGAATGAGAGAACTGTCCTCTCCGGATCAGGCCAGGGCGGGGGACAGCGTTTTGCTGCGGGCCCATGGCGCAGGAAAGGATACCTACAGGGAACTGGAGCAGCGGGGAGCGCAGGTAATAGACGCAACTTGTCCCAGGGTGGCCCACGTGCAGCGTCTGGTGGAACAGGCGGAGCAGGAGGGGCGGCAGCCGGTGATGATCGGCGATCCGGGACACCCGGAGGTGCGGGGCGTTGCAGGCTGGTGCCGCAGCCTGCTGGTATTTTCAGGGGCGGAAGAGACTGCCAGATGGGTTGAAACCGCTGGCGCCGGGGCGCTTGGCGGCCTGAGTGTCGTCGCTCAGACCACCCTGCGGAGAGAAGTTTGGGAAAGTTCTTTGAAAATTCTAAAAAAAGAGTGTACAAATCTGAAAATCTTTGATACAATATGTGATGCTACGCATATGCGCCAGTCAGAAGCGGCTCAAATCGCCGCTCAAGTGGACGCTATGGTGGTGGTTGGTGATCCCAAAAGCGCCAATACAACGCACTTGACGGAGATCTGCGGACGGTATTGTCCCCGTGTGTTTCAGATTGAAAACGCGGACGAGCTGCCTTTTGACGAGCTGTCCGGCTGTGTTCGGGTTGGTTTGACGGCTGGGGCCTCCACGCCTGCGAGCATCATAAAGGAGGTCAAAAAGACGATGAGCGAAGAAAAAATCCAGAGCGAGGGCATGGAAAATTTTGAAGAATTGGTAGAACAGTATACCAATACATTAAATACAGGAGATAAGGTAACCGGCGTAGTCACCGCCATTACCCCCACGGAAGTCCATGTGGATCTGGGTTGTAAGCAAGCCGGCTACGTTCCTGTAGACCAGCTGTCGGATGATCCCTCGGTGAAGCCCGAGGACGTGGTGAAGATCGGCGACGAGGTGGAGCTGTTCGTGATCCGCGTCAACGACGTGGAAGGTTACGCGACCCTGTCCAAGAAGAAGGTGGACGCCAACAAGGCATGGGAGGTTATCGAAGCCGCCACGGAGAGCCGCGAGGTCATGGAGGGCTTTGTCACTGAGGAGAACAAGGGCGGCGTCGTGGTGTCCGTCAAGGGCGTGCGGGTGTTTGTTCCCGCTTCCCAGTCCGGCCTGCCCCGTGACGCGGCCATGACCGAGCTGGTGAAGAAGAAGGTTCAGCTGCGCATCACCGAGGTCAACCGTGCCCGCCGCCGTGTGGTGGGTTCCATCAAGGCTGTGCAGCAGGAGGCCCGTGCCGCCGCCGCCGCCGAGGTGTGGGCCAATATCGAAGTAGGCAAGCGTTACACCGGCACTGTGAAGAGCATGACCAGCTACGGCGTGTTCGTGGACATCGGCGGTGTGGACGGTATGGTACATATCACCGACCTGAGCTGGAGCCGCATCAAGCACCCCAACGAGGTTGTCTCCATCGGTGAGACCCTGGATGTGTATGTCATTTCCTTCGATCCCGAGAAGAAAAAGATCTCTCTGGGCGTGAAGGACCGCAGTACCAACCCCTGGCAGGTGTTCATGGATACCTACAAGGTGGGCGATGTTGCCAATGTCCGTGTGGTGAAGCTGATGACCTTCGGCGCCTTTGCCGAGGTCGTGCCCGGCGTGGACGGCCTGATCCACATCTCTCAGATCGCGGATCACCGCATTGAGAAGCCCGGCGACGAGCTGAGCGAGGGGCAGATGGTGGATGCCAAGATTACCGCAGTGGACGAGGAGAAGCAGAAGATCTCTCTGTCCATCCGCGCTCTGCTGGCTCCCACTCCCGCTCCCGCTGACGAGGAGCCCGTGGAGGCTTAATATTTCTGCTAAAAAGACGGGCAGTACCGGCTGCCCGTCTTTTTTCGCATGGTTCCGGCGGATTTTGGAAAAAATCTGTATTTTTGAAAAAAACCCTTGCAATTTGGAAGCCTGCGTGTTATACTAGCCAATGGTTCTGCGGTGAAAGCCGCATCAGGCCAATTGAAGAGGAAAGAGGTGAACAAGAGCAATGAAGGAAGGTATCCATCCCAATTATCAGCAGACTACGATCAAATGCGCCTGCGGTAATGTAATTGAGACAGGTTCCACGAAGAAGGACATTCGCGTGGAAGTCTGCTCTAAGTGTCACCCCTTCTTCACGGGCAAGCAGAAGCTGGTCGATACCGGCGGACGTGTCGCCAAGTTCAACAAGAAGTTTGGCCTTAAGTAATTGCATTACGGGAGAGCCGTTCCGCGTCTGCGGGATGGCTCTTTTTATCTGCGGCGCGCTGCGCGCCGCATCCGCTTGTTTCTATTCGCTGCCCCGGGGGCTATCCGCCCCCGGACCCTGGACCTACTTTTCGTGCCCGCGAAAAGTAGGCAAAAGCGGGCTTAAGGAACTACGTTCCTTAAGGATCCACCTTTATTACGGGGGAGTTTATTGACGCTGTGACCTGGCTTGCCTATTCTGCCGTTAGTGTACACCCAGATGTGCCGGTCTTCTGCGGCTACCCACGGGTCCTATCGGGAGTGCTTACTGCTGCGCCGCTTCTTTAACCAGTGTCCGGCCATCGCCGTTGCCTCTGGCAAAACGGGGCAGGCCCTCGAAACGGTCCCCCCACGCCAGACCTCCGTGCCGCGTGCCGCGCGGCAACCGGTACCATCAGTAGAACTGTGCGCAGAAGTAAGCACCGGCATCGGCAAAATGTACTGGAGATAGAACAACGATCTAAAGGTCGTCGCGAAAATAATTATCCCCGTAATTTCACCGAGTCCAGAACCATTGGTTCTGGCGCGTTTTTGCCTACTTTTGCCGCGGGGCAAAAGTAGGCGCGGAGTCCGGGGCCGCGCAGGTCCCGGGCCATCGAAAAGAAAAAAACGGAGGCGGCCCGCAGGGACGCCAATATATTGCAAATCATCCCCGTTTGGGGTATACTATAAGAAAGAAGGAGAAAACCATGATCCTCTCCGATCAGGCGATCCTTACCCGTCTGGAAAACGGATCTCTGTCGATCTCCCCTCTGGAAAAGGAACAGATCCAGCCCGCCAGCGTAGACATCCGTCTGGGCAACACTTTCTCTGTCATCGAGGATTCCCCCTCCGGGGTCATCACCATGGATCAGGAGATCACCTATAAGACTATCCAGAGTGATACCTATGTCCTCCTGCCCGGGCAGTTTATACTGGCAACCACCATGGAGTACTTCGTCCTCCCGGACGATCTGACCGCCTTTGTAGAGGGCCGCAGCTCCTTGGGGCGGATGGGCCTGTTCATCCAGAATGCGGGCTGGGTGGACCCCGGCTTCGAGGGGGAGATCACACTGGAACTCTTCAACGCCAACCGCTGTGCCATCAAGCTCCAGTCCGGACGCCGGGTGGGACAGCTGGTCTTCGCCCGGATGGACACCCCGGCCCTGCACCCCTACCGTGGGAAGTATCAGGGCCAAAAGGGGGCTACCGGCTCCCGGGTCTACCTGGACCACGAAAAATAAACGAACAAAAAGGAAATCTATGAGAGAACAAACAGAACTGACGAAACCCAGAGACATTGCCATCCTGGCCGGGCTCTCCAGCCCCCGGCTGGATGTAAAAGACAACGCCGACGAGGAGTCCATGGAGGAGCTGGAGGCTCTGGTGGAGACCGCCGGCGGCGAAGCCGCCGTCTCGGTGCTGCAAAACCGGGCTTCTCCGGACCCCCGGACCTTCATCGGCGAGGGGAAGGTGGCGGAGATTAAGGAGCTGGTGAAGGTGACGGAGGCCACCACCGTCATCTTTGACAACGACCTCAGTCCCTCCCAGATGCGCGTGCTGACTGAGGAGCTGGGCGTGCAGGTACTGGACCGCAGCGCTCTGATTCTGGACATCTTCGCCCAGCGGGCCCGGACCCGGGAGGGCCGCCTCCAGGTGGAGCTGGCACAGTATCAATATCTGCTGCCCCGTTTGACGGGCATGTGGACCCATCTGGAGCGACAGGCGGGCACCAGCGGCAAGGGGCCCATCGGCTCCAAGGGCCCCGGCGAGACCCAGCTGGAGACCGACCGCCGACACATCCACCGGAAGATCGACAAGCTGAAGGAGGAGCTGGAGGAGGTCCGCCGCGTCCGGGGCACCCAGCGCCAGCGGCGGATGAAGAACGAAGTCCCCGTGGTGGCCATCGTAGGCTACACCAACGCGGGGAAGTCTACTCTCCTCAACGCCCTTACCGGCGCGGGCATCCCCGCCAATAACCGCCTCTTTGATACGCTGGACACCACCAGCCGCCTGCTGACGGTCAGCGATACGCTGGATGTGGTCATCAGCGACACGGTGGGATTTATCCGCAAGCTGCCGCATCAGCTGGTGGATGCTTTCAAGGCCACGCTGGAGGAGTTGGAGTACGCCGACCTGCTGCTCCACGTGATCGACATCTCCAACCCCCACTGGCAGGAGCAGGCTCAGATCGTAGACAGCCTGATCGCCGAGCTGGGGGCGGAGAAGACGCCGTGCCTGCGGGTCTATAACAAATCGGATCTTTTTTGGGGGGACATCCGGCCCCACGGGGAGGATTCCGTCAATATCTCCGCAAAGACAGGGGAAGGCATCGACAGCCTCCTACGGGCTATCGACAAGCTTCTGGACAAGGGCACCCGCCGGGTGACGCTGCACCTGCCTTACGACAAGGGCGGTCTGCTGGACCTGCTGTATCGGGAAGCAAAGGTGGAGAGCGTGGAGTACGCTGAGACCATCGACGTGGTGGCCGTGTGCAACCCCAAAGCCATCGGCGTGGTAAAGCCCTATATCGAGGGCTGGGTAGAGCCGAAGGAGCCTTGGGAGGACTGACAGAGCCCCGCACCGGTGCGGAGACCCAGCAGGAATGCTTGGGCGGAGTAAAACTCCAGCAGGCGGCTGCATTTCTGCTGTAGATCGGGGTCCAGAAGGTCCGTCATCAGGCTGAAAGGTAATTCATAGCCGGTCCTGTCTCCCGCTTCAATCTGCGGACATATGTAGCTGGCGTATAGCCAGCGCATGAAATCAGTCATTTTGTTTATCTCCTTTCAGAATGCGACTAATTAGGCACACTCTGATTGTACTGCGAATTATTAGTCATGTCAAGAGGTATCCTCATGGAATATTACGAGAGAATAAAAGCGCTGCGGCTCAAAGCTGGGGAAACCCAGACGCAAGTGGCGGAGGCCGTCGGGATGACACTGCGGCAATTCCAGCGGTACGAAGCAGGAGAGCAAAAACCGGGATTCGACTATTTCTGCGCCCTGGCCGACCATTTTGACGTTACGTTAGATTATCTGGCAGGCCGCACAGACGAACCCTAAAAACATATTTCTCAGCAGGAGCGTTATCACATGAGCCTTGGCAAAGCAGTAAAGAGAGTCCTTTGGTTCGAGCTTATTTGGAAATTGATAATTTTAGGTCTGGTCAATCCCCTTTTCCGTGAGATATACCAGACTTACGTTGCCTCCGCAGGCATCCGCTTCAATCAAAACATGCTGCTGACATTTCTGGACCTGAAGGTCGGGGTGCTGTTCCTGCTTCTTTTTCTGGGTGCGGCGCTGCTGATTTTTTACGAGTACAGTGTCATCATCAACACCGTCACTCTTTACAGGCAGGGTGAGGACTTCACCCTGCCGCAGGTAATGAGAAGCTCCCTGTGGAACCTTGGGGTTATGCGGGGCTGGTCCCTGGCGGCCGGTTCCCTGTACTATATCCTTTTACTGCCGCTGGTGCGGAT
>JAAZZJ010000210.1 GCA_014237695.1 Oscillospiraceae bacterium
GCAGGATACGCCGCTGGAAATACAGGCACAGCACCGCCAGCAGAGGCGTGATGGCCAGCACCAGCAGTCCCAGCTTCCAGTTCATCACCAGCAGCACCACGATCACGCCGACGGCAAAAGTAAGGGCCCACATGACGTCCACCACACTCCAGGCGATCATCTCGCTCAAGCGGGACACGTCGCTGCCCATCCGGGCCATGAGCCAGCCCACGCTGGTCGTGTCATAGTAGCTGAAAGACAGCTGCTGCAAGTGGGAGAAAGCGTCCTGACGGATGTCGTAGCTGATATCCATCTCCAGCCTCCCCGCGCCCCGGACAAAGAGCATCACGCAGATGCCCTGGGCCACCACCGTAAAAATGTACAGAGCGCCAAACAGTGGCAGTCCCTGGGTGGTCTCCCCCACGATAAAGTGATTGATGGCGTACCGGGTAAACAGAGGATACGCCAGGTCCGCGCCGGAGACCACCAGCAGCACCAGAATGGTGCGGATGACCCGGGCCTTGTATTGCAGGCCGTAGTCCACAAGGCGCTTCCAGACCTTCAGGTCGATCTTTTCATTGTCCGCGTGGCGGACTTCCTCCTTCATCATACGGCCACACCTCCTTCCATGGCCTCATCCAGTTCGTTCTGGATGGTACAGATGCGCCGGTACAGGCCCTCCTGGGCCGCCAGCTCCCGGTGGGAGCCCCGCTGGACGATCCGGCCGCCCTCCAGCACCAGGATGGTGTCCGCGCCCCGCAGGGTGGAGATCCGGTGGCTGATGAGGATGGTGGTGCCGGTGTCCCGCTTGAGCAGGGCTTCACGGATGGCGGCGTCGGTCTCCGCGTCCACGGCGCTGAGTGAGTCGTCAAAAATGCAGATGGGCGTCTTCTGGACCAGCATCCGGGCGATGGCCACCCGCTGCTTCTGTCCGCCGGAGAGGGTCACACCCCGCTCGCCCACCATGGTGTCGTAGCCGTCGGCAAAGCCCTGGATCACGTCATGGATGCAGGCCGTCCGCGCGGCGTCAAACCGCTCCTCCTCACTGGCGGAGGCATCGCCCAGGGCGATATTTTCTCCAATGGTCCGGCTGAACAGGAAAGGCTCCTGCAGGACGATGCCCACATGGCGGCGGAGATAGTCCCGCCGGATGTCGGCGGCGTCCACGCCGTCGATGCACACCTGGCCCCCCGTGGGCGCATACAGCCGCTGGAGCAGGTGGACCAGCGTACTCTTGCCGCTGCCGGTGTTGCCCAGAATGCCGATGGTCTGCCCGGGCTCCACGGTGAAGTCCACATGGTGCAGAATTTCCCCGCCGTCAGGATAGGCGAAGGACACGTCCCGGAACTCCACCTTGCCATGGATGGGCGGCGTCAAAGCCTTGCCGGGCTCTTCCTCCTGAGGCGCGGTAAGAATCTCATCCAGACGCTTCAGTGAGACATCCGCCTTCACCAGATCGGCCAGGATACGGCCCAGCTGGCGCATGGGGAACGTCAGCATACTGGAGTAGGTGGAAAACAGCATCACCGTCCCCAGACTGATCTCCCCCTGCACCGCCAGATAAATGCCCGCCAGCATAACCAGGGCAATCTGAAGATATCCCATGATGTCCGACGAGCCCCAGTAGACGCCCATCAGGTTGTTGAGCCGCAGCACCTTGGCCCGGTAGTCCTTGTTCAGGCTCGTGAATTTCTCCAGCTCCTGACTCTGCCGGGCAAAGGTACGTACCACCCGCATCCCCGTCAGGTTCTCCTGCAATGCGGTGGTCATAGCGCCCTCGGACTCGTCCACAGTCAGGAAGAGCTTCTGCACACCTTTGGAATAGAAGAAGGAGAACAGCATCAGCAGAGGCAGCAGCGAACAGGCGATCAGCGTCAGCCTGCGGTTGATGGGCCACATAATAGACAGGGCCACCAGCGCCATGACGACGGTACGCACTACCTCCATCATCTGCATCTGCATAAACCGGCGCACGGTCTCCACATCGGAGGTACACCGCTGCACCAGGTCGCCCGTGCTGCTGGCCTTATGCCAGGCATAGGGCGCACGGACCAGACGGCGGTACAGCGCATCTCTCAGAGCCTTGGCCAGCCCCTCGCCGCCCAGGGCGGACCAGCGGCCCCGGCAGTAGGCGCACACGCCGTTGAGTCCCTGGACCAGCAGCACCGCCAGGGCCGGCAGCCACAGATTAGCCGCCAGATAGTCCCGTCCGCCGATAGCTTCGATCCACGCCCGAAGCCATGCGGGCAGGTTCATGTCCTTGTCCCCTACGATGCTGTCTACGGTGAAGCTGATAATCAGCGGACTGAGATAGGCAAACAGCGCCGCCAGAAGGGTTGCAAGAATGGTGTAGAAAAAGTAGCGGCGGCAGCCGCAAATCAGCCGCCACAGCCGTTTCCAGCGGGCGGCTCTTGTTGGTTTCATTTCCTGCATAAGTTTTCCTCATTTGGTCGCCCGGCCCGCCCGCCCCCATCGGACGAAACCGGATTGGTGAAAAGCGCTCCTTTTCTCGCCGCTCCCCCGGCGGCACAGAACAGTCCGTAGTATACTATGGGGGAATTTGAAATGCAACCATATTTTTCCGTTGTAACGGAAATGTAATGGAAAATACCGTTAATCCTATCCGTTCAGGATGCGGTAAACCAGTTCCATATCCAGATTTTCCCGCACGGCGTCCGCCAGGAGGTCGTACTGCCTCTCCCGGTAGGCCTCCGCTTCGAAGATCCCCAGTTTGGAAACATCCGCTCCCTTTTTTTCGCACAGCGCCGCCAGTACCGCGTCCGCCACGCCGGGGGCGTCAAATACGCCGTGGATGTAGGTCCCATAGACATTTCCCCGCCCGGCCAGCGCAGGACGTGTCTCCCCGCTGCGGCCCATGTGAATCTCGTAGCCCTCATAGGCCATCCCTGACAGCGGTGCCAGCAGGCCCTCCACCGGATTGAACACGCCCCGGGTCTGGGTCTGCACCTTCTCCTCCCGGAACACGGTGTCCATCTCCAGCAGTCCCATACCCGCCACCCGGGTCTCCGGAGCGGCCTCCGCCCCCTCTGGGTCGGCAATCTCCCGGCCCAGCATCTGATAGCCCCCGCAGATCCCCACAAGAAGCGTTCCCCGTGAGGCGGCCTGCTTCACCGCAGCCTCCAGACCGCTCTGCCGCAGCCACAAAAGGTCTCCAATGGTACTCTTGGTTCCCGGCAGAACGATGCAGTCCGGCGCGCCCAGCTCCCGTACGGAGGCCACATACCGCACCGACACATTTTCGTAGCGCTCAAAAGGTCCCAGGTCCGTGAAATTGGAGATCCGGGGCAGGCGAATGACGGCGATGTCCACCAGCTTTGCCGCCGTATCCCGGCTGAAACGTCCGGAAAGACTGTCCTCATCGTCGATGTCCACGTGGAGATAGGGCAGCACCCCCGCCACCGGCACGCCGCACAGCTCTTCCAGCTGGGCCAGTCCCGGCTCCAGGATCGTCCGGTCCCCCCGGAACTTGTTGACCACGACGCCTTTGACCCGGGAGCGCTCATCCGCCTCCAGCAGAGCCACCGTACCGTAGAGCTGTGCGAACACGCCGCCCCGGTCGATATCCCCCACCAGCAGCACCGGCGCATCCACCAGCCGGGCCAGCCCCATGTTGACAAAGTCATCCTTCTTTAAGTTGATCTCCGCCGGACTTCCTGCGCCCTCGATGACGATAATGTCATATTCGTTCGCCAAACTCCGGTATGCCTCCAGCACTGCGGGGAGAAATTCCGGCTTCCGGCGGTAATATTCCGCCGCTTTCATAGTGCCCCGGACAGTGCCGTCCACGATCACCTGGCTGCCCATATCGGTGGTGGGCTTCAACAAAATGGGGTTCATCCGCACATCGGGCAGGATCCCCGCCGCCTCTGCCTGAACCACCTGAGCCCGCCCCATCTCCCCGCCTCCGGCAGTAATGAAGGAGTTGAGGGCCATGTTCTGACTTTTGAAGGGGGCCACCTTATATCCGTCCTGATGCAGCACCCGGCACAGTCCCGCAGCCAGCAGGCTCTTCCCCGCGTTGGACATAGTTCCCTGAATCATCAGATTCTTTGCCATCTGTAAATTTCCCCCTATACCAAAATCGCGTGAAGCGCGTCCAGCAGCACCTGGTTCTCCTCCCGGCTTTTGACGGCGAGACGGTACCATCCCGGCCCCAGGCCCTCGTAATTGGAACAGTCACGGATCAGGATCCCCCGCTCCAGCAGCGGCCCGGCCAGCGGCTTCCCGCTCCATACCAGCAGATAGTTGGCCTGGGACGGGCACACCCAAAGGCCCGATTTCTCCAGTTCTTCCGCCAGAAGCGGGCGCTCCCGGCGAATCATCTGCCGGGACGCTTCCAGAAACGCCCTCTCCCCAAGCGCCGCCACACCGGCCGCCTGGGCGGGCAGAGATACGTTCCAGGGCTGCATCCGGCGGCTCATGGCGGCAAGGAGCCCGCTGTCTCCGCTAAGGCAGTACCCCAGGCGCAGGCCGGCCATGCCGCAGCTCTTGGTAAAGGCTTTCAGCAGAAACAAGTTGGGATATCTGTCCAGCCATTTCGCCAGAGACGCTCCACGCCCGGCATCGCTCAGCTCCAGAAAACACTCATCCACAAAAAGACGGATTCCCCGCTTGCCGCATACCGCGCAAACCGCCTCCAGAAGCTCCGGCTGAATCATCTGCCCGGTTGGGTTGTTTGGGTTGCAAAGGAAAATCACTTTACACTCTGTCCGGCGTATGTTCTCCAGGAAATCCGCCGTCAAAGCAAACCGGTCCATCTCCCGCAGCGGAAAACAAACCGGTTCCGCCCCCGCCGCCAGCAGAGCCGTTCCATAC
>JAAZZJ010000211.1 GCA_014237695.1 Oscillospiraceae bacterium
GCTCTCACAGCTTTTTGCCCAGTCTTCCGCTGAACGGATGACCGTTACGCTCTGGACGATGCAGTCGCACTGGATGAGATAGACCTTCATTTTCCGGAAGAAATTCTCCCGCCGGCTCACAATGCCGTAGGTCTCCGCCAGAAATTGCCGTACTGTTTCCACCGAACAGGAGCCGGAGGTATCGACAGCGATGACCAGCTCCTCCAGCCGGTTGACTTCCTGATATTCCAGCGGTTCAATGAGGGGCATATCTCCGTAATATTCCAGGCCGAAATGGTAGAATATCTGGTCAAAGCTGTCCGTGTCCAGCTGAATCTCCTCCCGCTGCACGGTAAACCGGCGCAGGAAGCGGCGGTAGTCATACGCGCCCTGCCGGGGAACCTGCAGAAGCTCCATGCCGTTCCCGGCGGTCCGGCCGGCACGGCTGCCGCCCCGGCCCGCGCCGGATGCAAGACTCTCCCACTTGCGCCGTCCTTCGGCACAGGATTTTGTGTCCCGCGCCCATAGGGCATGATCGTCAAACCGGAACGCCATCTCCATTTCCGTCAATGAAAAGGGGAACGTTTCCCGCTCCAGCATCCCATACAGCTCCTCGATGGAAAGGGGCGTACTCCCTATCATGCTAAAACATATTGTGCGGACGGCATCCTCTTTCAGCGTCAGCCGGAACAATGCCGCGTCTTCGATAACCTGTTCCACCGCCATATCCGCCGCCAGGTCCCACAGACAGCCTGTCCGCTCCGAAAAGGGGTGGAGGTAAAGGCAGTGCAGCAGCATATGGAGATACCCGCGCCGCACTGCCGCCGGACTATCCTGATACCGCCGCAGCAGTTCCGGAGGAGAAAAGCGAATGGTCCTGCCATCTGTCCCAATGCCGGAGCCATCCGGGTCTGGGAAACAGCCCAGCGCCGTGCAGGCCGTATCCAGCTGCGGGAAGAGGCTCAACAGCTCAACCATGCAATTCTGCAAAATCTGTATCCCCAGCTCAGAGGGAGAAATCCTTGTCCTGGAATCCATAGTGCTCTCCCTTCCACCGCAGCAGCCAGACCAGGGCGGCGGTCTTTCGCTTCTCTCTGGCCAGGCGGATCAGCTCATCCGTCTGTTTTGCTGTAAACCATCCCTGCGCCGCAAAATGTGCCAATCGGGCTGTATCGTCCGCCTCGATTAGAGCAGCCGCGGCAGGTTGAAGCCTCCGATGCAGATATTGACCATATGCCATCCTTGCCTCATCGTCTGTCTCATCTTGAAAAAAGCCCTCCAAGGCGATAGACAGCCGCAGAGGTTCCTGCCTTGAGACGGTAAATTTTTGATAGCGATTGTCCATGGAAATCTCCTGTATTGTTAGACTTTGGCCGGCTGATACTCACTTTGCGTATCATGAGTGAGCGTATAAAATTGATCTGTCTCTGTGATTCAGAAGATACGGAAGCCGGGCAGGGGGATATTTCATTCTGCAAAAAATCTGTCTGGCGAAATCACAGTGCCTGGCGGAAAAATCCTGGCTAGATTTTTTCTCCCCGTACCAAAAACATCGGTGTGGAGGCGCAGTTTGTCCGCTCCTGCTGATCCCAGACGCGCTCCCAAACCCGGCAGTCTGTGTCAACACGCAGTCCAAGTCCGGCGAGGATGTCCACATCCCAATCCGGGCGTCTGATTGCGGAGAGGGGGACCCGGCGGGCAATCTCCTCCATGATATCAAAATTTTCCCCAATGTTTACGTCGCCCAGGCCCAGCTCCGCTGAGTTCTGCCGGTCCTGCCGGTACGCTTCCATCGCGGCATCGTCGAACAGATACGCGTACCAGTTGGCATCGAAATTCAGCAGCAGCCCTCCCGGGGCAAGTACGCGGCGCCACTCTGCATAGGCCCGCTCTGGATGGGGCAGATTCCATGTGAGGTTCCGGGAAACCACCACATGAAAGGCGGCGTCCGCGAACAGCAGGGCTTCCGCATTCATTTCACGAAAGTCTATTTTATTGGCCAGATGACCTGCGTTATTTTGCGCTTCCTCCAGCATATTCGGTGTAAGATCAATGGCAGTGACCGTATACCCCGCTTCCGCAAGGAGAATTGCGAAGAACCCAGGACCAGTGCCAACCTCCAGAATGCGGATATCTTCCCGCCTTTTCTTTGGGAAGCGAGCGTCGATCTGGCGGCAGAGCTCCGTGCTCCAGCGGCTCCGATGACCGTCCGCCAGTTCTCCCTGATTGACCATTGAATAGCTGACGGCACGCTGCGTCCAATAGCGGAGATTTTCCTGTAGGATAGAATTGTGATGAAGCATAGCAGCCTTCTCCTGTGTGTGGCATGATTTAGCGGTATGTTTCGCATTGTAGCATCGACACATTCAGGCAGCAACCCCCCAAGGGGGATATCTTCCCGGCTTATTGAAAGATTTGTACAATTTTCATGACAAATCTATCCCCCACGGGGGCTTCAAGAAAAAGTCGGGCGTGCTATACTGGTCAACGGTTATCGAAAAATCTATTTCCAAAGGGGTCGCTTATGGAAGAAATCAAACAAAGAATGTCAGACTACTGGACGGAGCGGGCGCCAGACTTCTCCAGGCTCCGTATGAAGGAGCTGAGCGGCGGTAAGCACGAGCTTTGGCTGGCGGAATTTGACCGGTATCTTCCCTCCAAAAAGCCGCTGGATATTCTGGACTTAGGGACCGGAACCGGCTTTTTCTGTTTCCTGCTGGGAAGGGAGGGCCACAGAATGACCGGGATCGACCTGACGGCCGGCATGATCGACGAAGCGTGCAGGACTTCTGCTGAATTGGGGATTCCGGTAAATTTTCAGGTCATGGACGCAGAAAAGCCGGATTTTGCGCCCCACAGCTTTGACGTGCTGGTGACCCGCAATCTGACCTGGGGGTTGCCCCATCTGGCGGAGGCTTACGCCAACTGGCATACCCTGTTGAGACCCGGCGGGCTGCTCATCAACTTCGATGCGGACTATTGCCGGGAGGATACTTCCGCTCCCCTGCCCGAAAATCACGCGCACAAAGGAATATCCTCGGAACTGGCTCAAGAGTACGAGAATTTCAAAAACATCCTTCGCCCTGCCCAGCAGCCCCGTCCGCAGTGGGATCGGGAGCTGTTGACGGCGGCGGGCTTCCACAATATCGAGGTTAACACTGGCGTCTGGAAACGGATATATGCGGACTTTGACGAGTTTTATAATCCAACGCCGATCTTTACCCTTACGGCTACGGCATAACCGGACATGCTCCAGAGCCATACATCGGACTGATCGGAGGCATATACTGTGAAAAAATATGTTGCGCGGAGGCTTCTCCAGCTCATCCCAATCCTGCTGGCCATCACTTTTTTGTCCTTTGGCATGATGCGTCTGGCGGGCAGCGATACCGTACTGCAAAAAATGGAAAATACCGGCGCGGTGGTCTCCCAGGAGGTGATCGACGCCGCACGGGCGGAGCTGGGGCTGGACAAACCCTTCCTGACCCAGTATTTTGTGTGGCTGGGCAATCTTCTCCATGGCGATATGGGCCGCAGCTATGTATCAGGCCGGGAAGTGTTCTCCTACTTTGTCTCCAAACTCCCGGCTACGCTGCTGCTGACGGTTGTGTCTATCCTGCTGACCGTCGTGATCTCCGTCCCGCTGGGCGTACTGGCGGCGGTGAAGCAGAACAAGCTGACCGATTATCTCATCCGTGTATGCAGCTTTCTGGGCAACTCGATGCCAAACTTCTTTGTAGCGCTGCTGCTGATGTACCTGTTTGCCATCCGGCTGGGCTGGTTCCCGGTCATCGCCGACAGCGTCAGCTTTCAGAGCGTGGCCCTGCCGGCCATTACCCTGGCAATCGCCATGTCCGCAAAATATCTGCGGCAGGTGCGGGCTGCGATTCTCGACGAGCTGAGCAAGGATTATGTGGCGGGGGCGAAAGCGCGGGGCGTTAAATTTTCTGTAACTATGTGTAAAAGCGTGCTGAAAGCATCTCTCGTCACCATCATCACGCTGCTTACCCTGTCCATCGGCAGTCTGCTGGGAGGCACCGCGATTGTGGAATCCATCTTCATGTGGGACGGCGTGGGAAAGATGGCGGTAGATGCCATCAATATGCGGGATTACCCCATCATCCAAGCCTACGTCATGTGGATGGCGATCATTTACGTGCTGGTCAACTTGATCACCGACCTGTCTTACCGTGTCCTTGATCCGAGAATCCGCCTGGGAGGGATGGAGCCATGAGAGGTGAAAAAGCGGTTACTGTCCGGAGACAGAAAGTCAGGCGGAACAACATCAAGCTGCGGCTATACTTTTTCCTTGCCCTGGCCGCTGTTTTGTTGATCGTCACCCTCTTTGCGGATAAACTGACTCCCTACGATCCCTATCTGCAAAATTACGACATCTCCTTCCAGCCCCCCAGCACGGAACACTGGATGGGGACGGACCGCTATGGGCGGGACCTGTTTTCCCGTGTCCTGGTGGGCGGACAGGCGAGTATCTTCTCCACCCTGGCGCTGGTGGCTATTATCTCGGTGTTTGGTACCGTGGTGGGCGTCGGGTGCGGATATTTCGGCGGGAAGCTGGATGCCGTTGTCATGCGGATTTCCGATGTGTGTCTGGCGTTCCCAGGTCTGGTATTTGCCCTGGCCGTAGCGGCGCTGCTGAATGGAGGGATCGTGAACGCGGTCATTGCCCTGGCAGTGATCAGCTGGCCCAAATACTCCAGAGTCGCCCGCAGCCAGACCCTGGCGCAGAAAAACAGCTCCTATGTCCACGCCGCGCTGCTGGCGGGCGATACGCCCATACAGGTCATCTCCC
>JAAZZJ010000212.1 GCA_014237695.1 Oscillospiraceae bacterium
TTTTTAGTCGTAGACGAGTACGTGGACGACGGATTTTCTGGCACGAATTTTGAGCGACCAAGCTTCAAGCGCATGATTGAGGATATAGAGGACGGGAAAATCAACTGCGTTGTCACAAAGGATTTATCCCGTCTGGGAAGAAACTATATCCTGACCGGTCAGTACACGGAAATCTATTTCCCCAGCAAGGGAGTACGCTACATTGCCATCAATGACAATGTGGACACCATCAATGGAGAAAGCGAGCTTGCCCCGTTCTTAAACATCCTGAAGAACACGAGGCATTTGGGAGGGGTAAACTGCTAATTTCTCTCCAATTCGACAAATCAGTGTGCAACAATCAAATATCGCTGCTGTTACAGAATGTTTCCGTCTGGCTGCTGATGCGGTCAGGCGCTTTTTTTGCCCGATCACACCAGCCCAACAAAGCGGTAGTAAATTTTAATGTCCTGGTGTCTTTGACCGTCTATGACGGTTCGTTCTCCAACTTCAATGCGGTCAATCAGTTCCTCAATGATTTCCCGGTTCAGTTCCTGCAAGTCCAGATACTGCCGGATGGTTCCGGCCCACTGGTGGATATTGGCGATGTCCTGCTGGGCTTTCCGTTCCCCGGCTAACAGACTGTCCAGGCGTTCCGATTTCTGGATGCGTTCCTGCTCGTTCTTTTGAATCAGAACCGAGAAGGAATCGCCGCTGATTGCCTCGCTTACCTTATCTTCATAAAGTTTTGCGGTGATCTGTTCCAGTTCCTCCAAACGCCGCCGCAAACGGCTGATTTCCTGTCGGCAGTCCTCTTGTTGCGCGGCGCTTGCGGATTGGATGTGCTGTTTCAGCTTATCCAGTACAGCGGCTTCATCGGCTGCAACCGCTTTGCCATGCGCCCGGATTTCACTCAGCACCAAGTTTTTCAAGCTGATCTCAAAAATCCGGTGCCAGGAGCAGATGCTGTGTCCGGTAGTGGCAAACCGGGAGCAGAAATAAGAAGTATAGTGCTTGACAGTGCCATTTTTCCGGCGCTGTGTTTCGCGGACGGCAACCAGAGGATGCCCGCAGTCCGCGCAGACCAGCTTTCCGGTAAACAGAGATGCTTGGGGCGGCGTATTGTTAGCGGAAATCTGTTTCGCCGCCTGATTGATTTTCTGGACAGCCTCCCACAGCTCCGGCCCGATAATTGCCTCGTGCGCACCCTCATGGGAAATCCATTCCGATTCCGGTTTCCTTATCATGGTCTTATCCTTATAGGAACGGGAACCGGTGCAGTTCTGTGTGAGCGTACCGGCATAAACATCATCGTTCAGAAGGCTTCGGACGGTTGCGTAAGCCCACAGCCGGGAATACTTGCAGCTGCCATTTCCGTAATGGACCGCCCAGTACCAGCGGGGAGGGAGAATCCCTTTCTCATTCAGGGCGGCAGCGATTTTCCCATAGGCCATGCCGGACTGACGCATCTGGAATATCTGCCGCACAACAGCGGCGGATTCCCCGTCAATGACCAGCTTGTGTCTGTCCTCCTCGCTCTTGCGGTATCCGTAGGGAGCGTAGGCAGCAAGATACTGGCCACTTTTCTTCTTTGCATGAAGCACCGACTTGACCTTGCTGGACAGGTCCTTGAGATGGTAGTCATTCATCAGACTGCGGAAGTGCAGCATATCGGTGTTGTCCCCCTCGCTGTCCAGGCAGTCCAGAACCGACACGAACCGGCATCCGAGGGAAGGGAAAATGACGTCCGTATAACGGCCCACCTCCACAAAATCCCTGCCTAAACGGGAAAGGTCCTTTACCAGAATCAGGTTAATCAGGCCATGCCTTGCGTCCTCCAGCATTTCCAAAAATCCGGGCCGCTGGAAGTTGCCCCCGCTGTACCCATCATCCTGATAGGTCTTGACCTCGATCCAGCCGTTCAGCATGACGAATTTGGAGAGGATTTCATACTGGTTCTCAATGCTCACCGATTCATCGCTGGGGATATAGCCCTTCGCTTTTGCGGAATTGGAGGCGTCATCCACACTCAGGCGGCAGTAGATACCGACTTTATATTGCTTCGCCATAATCCTGCCCCCTTTCCTGTGCCAGCGCCCCGTCCACATTCCCGACATAGCGGTAGTAGACCTTGACCTCACAAATCCGCTGCCCGTTGACCTTCTGGGTATCGCCAACCTCGATCCGGTCTACCAGTTCAAAGAGAATGGTTTCGTCCAGTTCCGAGATTTCGGTATAGCGCCGGATAATTTCCAGCCAGCGGTCGGTATCCACCTGGTTTTCCAGGTGCGCCCGGACTTTCCTTTCCAGTTCCGGGACTGCCTCCGCCTTTTCTGCCCGTTCCGCTTCATATTTCTGCATCAGGGTCTGAAATACCGTCTGGGGGATGGAGCCGGTGCATTTGTCCTCGTAGAGATTCTGCATCAGGCGCTCCAAATCGGAAATACGGGCTAAGGAGGATTTTAATTCCTGCTCATAGGAGAAAAGCCGGGTGTGGGATTCCTTCTCCTTCAGCCGGAGAATCTCGCCCATCAGCCGGTCCGGGTCATATTCCGCAAAGCGGGCCTTTTCCCGGATGTCCTCCAATACCAGCTGGGTCAGCACCGTTTCATAGATGGTGTGGATGGTACACGCGCCCCTTCCGCTGCGGGAGTAGTTGCCGCAGATGAAAGAACTGTACCGTCCCGGCCTGCCATCCTTATAGGTGAACTTTTCGATATGGTTCCGCATTTTGAAACCGCAGTCGGCACAGTACACAAGGCCGGTGAAGATGCTCTTGCAGCCATCGGACGGAGTGCTTTTCCGCACCTTCTTTTTGCCGATACTGACTACGGTGTCCCACAATTCCCGCGAAATAATGGCCTTGTGGGTCCCCTCCACCCGAATCCACTCGTCCTCCGATTTATTGACGAGCTTGCGGGATTTATAGGAGAGTGTGCCGCTTTTGCCCTGTACCATATTCCCGATGTAGACCTCGTTGCGGACCATGTTTTTAACCGTCTGGTCGGCCCACTTGTGGTTGACCCTGCGGGGGTCGCTCTGGCCCTTGCGCTGGTAGTACAGCACACCGGGCGGCTGAATCCCTTCTTCATTGAGCGCCACCGCGATGGCGTGAAATCCCATGCCTGATGCCCGCATTTCAAAGATACGGCGCACAACCGGCGCGGTTTCCTCGTCAATCACCAGATGGTGCTTATCCAGCGGGTCGCGCCGGTAGCCATAGGCGGGGTAGGTTCCCATGAATTTTCCGTTTTCGGCACAGGCTCTTTTGACCGCCTTGACCTTCTTGCTGGTGTCCCGGCTGTAAAATTCATTAAATAAGTTCAAAAAGCACATGACATCGGTGCTTCCGTTGTTGCTCATGGTGTCAATGCCGTTGTTCAGCGCGATGAACCGGCACCCAAGAGAGGGGAACAGGTAATCCGTATATTGCCCAAATTCGATGTAGTTGCGGCCAAAACGGGAAAGGTCCTTTACCAGAATCACATTGATCCGCTTTGCCTTTGTGTCCTCGATTAACCGCCTGACGCCTGGGCGGTTGAAGTTCGTGCCGGAGTATCCGTCGTCGATATAGACATCGACCTCATTCCAGCCGCGCTGCCTGACATAGTTTTGAAGCAGCAGCTTCTGGTTCTCAATGCTGACCGATTCCCCATCACGTTCATCGTCGTTGCTTAACCGGCAGTAGATGCCCACGTTGTATGTTGTATCCATCATCTTTCTTTTACCTCCCGACCATCTCAGAATCCATACCTCGTGCGGCAAAATGGCTCCGCAGGTTTTACCCTGCATGAATATCTTACCGGAGAATCCACCGCCGCGCAATGATACGGCAGGCCGCGAGGCTTTCTGTTATCTGGAACCGCTGGCAGCTGGAATGGCTTCCGACATGGCGCGTCTGACTGCCAGCTGTTCCAGCGTCTTTCCCAGGTCCTTTTCTCCCGAAAAAAAGCTGGTGACGCGATAAATGGTTTTCCCGATCCGCACCTCTTTGTAGGAGCTTGTCGGGGTTGTCTGTTTGGTCATAAAGACGCACCTCCGTTCAAAAATTGTTTTTACTCTATGGTTAAAAAGCAGCCGTATCGAAAGATAAGGGCGGCGGTTGCCGCTGGATACCGTCCGGTACGGCTGCTGCAATTCTGTTTGGATGGTTCGTCATATTTGCCACGCCCCCTGACGATAGGGACATAACAGGCCGCTCCCGGCAGAGCTGTCATAACTCCGCAGCGCCGTTTTTCTCGCGCGCCGCAGGGTTCCCCCCAAGTCTTTGGCGGGCCGTGAGGAAGTATCTTTAAGCCCCCGCACCATCATCGCGCCCGGAACGCCATCTCCGGGTTTAAGGCTGGACGTAGATCGCTCGGATTGCCTGTCTGTCATCACCTCCTGCAAGCAATCGTCCTGGCGGCGCGCCTTTTCCGCTTCGATACGGGTTATGTACCTGTTATGCCGTATATTCAGTTGTCAAGCTGCAATGAGGGGCAAGAGGACTTGTCCCTTCAATGTGTAGGCATTGGGAAAGGCCGTTTGTCACCCTTGATTCAAAAATATTTTGATTTTTTTCAAACGTTTATAGATGACATTCCGGGAACAGTTCCACAGCCTTGCGACATCAGCCTGCCGGTATCCGTCCACAATGAGCAGGGTCAGCAGTTCCAGATCGTCCTCCGGCAATTTGCAGAGCCGCCGGTACAGCAGTTCATCCTCCAGGGAGGACAGCCAGCCAAACCGCCGGGAATCCACATCGCCGGTGTCCCAGGTGCAGGACAGGGATTCAAATTTTCGGAACAGGCAGGACCG
>JAAZZJ010000213.1 GCA_014237695.1 Oscillospiraceae bacterium
CTGGTGGCCCGGACAGACCGGGAACACCCGGACGAGCGTATCATGGCCCAGGTGAAGTGTAACGTGGGGCCTACCGGCAGCGCCATCGTCTTTTCAGTAGGTGGCGGCGCTGTCCAGTGGCTTGAGGAAACCGCCAGGACAGCGGATGAAGTGCTGGGCAACGTGTTCGCCAGCCTGGGCCGGCCTGACACCCAAATGCGGCAGGCCAAGGAGGTAATAAGTCAGCTTCTCTCGGACGGGCCAAAGCCCCAGCGGGAGGTCATGGAGAAGCTGAGGGCGGCGGGCGTTGGGGAGAGTACGGCGAAAAAGGCGAAGCAGCTTTTGGGCGTCCGTTCCGTCAAGGCCGGGGCTGTGTGGCTGTGGTCGATGCCGGATGGGGACGGTCTGTAATACGTTGGTCAGGGAGTCCAGAGGGAAGCCCTCTGGCCCACCACCTTGCTTGCAAGGTGTAGTGGGTTACACAACACTTGCGCCTGCGGCGGCGGTTGTGGTGCGAGCCGGGGCGAGCGGCACAGCCACCGCCAGATACCGTTATGCTTTGTGAGCGGGGAGCGAACAAAGCATGGCGGTATCTTTTTGCGGGCGCAAATGTTGTGTACCAGACCCCGCCCGGTCTTGAACACGTCCGTTCCAAACACGCACGGAGGGATGGGGGATGCTGCCCGCTTCTACGGGACAATGTGACTTCTTACATCCTTCCTCAAAGGAGGTCGCTATGGCGAATTACGCAATCATGCGGATAGAGAAACGAAAGCTGCCCTCGGTGGGCCGTATCAACAAGCACCACGAACGGCAGAAAGAGGAATACAAGAGCAACCCCGACATCGACCGGGAGCGCACCAGCTTGAATTACCACATCGTCCAGCCCCCAGGCCCCTACCGGGAAGCGGCGCTGGCCCGTATCGAACAGGCCGGGGCACGGCGGCGCAAGGACAGCGTGGTGCTTCAGGACTGCTTTGTGGGCGGCACTCCTGACTGGCTGAAGGCAAAGAGCCAGGAGGAACAGCGGGCGTATTTCAGCCACGCCTACCAATTCTTTGAGGACAATTTTGGAAAAGAGAATATCATCTCCGCCGTGGTGCATATGGACGAGGCTACTCCCCATATGCACCTTTGTTTTGTCCCCATCACCCCCAAGGGCCGCTTGTCCTCCAAGGACGTGATCGGCGGGCCGCAGGGCCTTGTGAAATGGCAGGACAGGTTCTATGAGCATATGCGCCAGCGGTATCCAGACCTGTCCCGTGGCTTGCCCAAAAAGCTGACCCACCGCAAGCACGTCCCGCCCTATATGTTCAAGCTGACGGCGGAGCTATACAAGCATTATGACGAGATTTGTCAGGCCATCAACAGTATCGGCGTTCTGAACAGCGGCAGGAAAAAGGATGAAGCTATCGCCCTTCTCGGCAGGTATGCCCCGGAAATGACCCAGCTAAAGGCCCAGGTCGCCAGCACGGACAAGCAGATCGCAGACCTGGAACGGGAGTTGGCCTATGTGACGGAGGGCAGGGCCACGGCATGGCGAGCCAACCAGGACTACAAACAGGAGTTGGAGGAAGCCAACTACAAGCTGTATCAACTGAACCGGGAGCAGAAAAAGCTGGAGGGTATTATCTCCCAAATCCCCCCGGAACTGCTGGCCCAGTTGACGAAAACTGAGCGGGACGCCCGCAAAAATCAGGAAAGAGGGAAAAATAGATGAACATTCAAGAAATCAAGGTGTCGGAGTGCGCCGCCTTTCAGGACAACCCCTTTCAGGTCAGGGACGACGAGGGGATGGAGCTGCTTGTCCAGAGTATCAAGGAGTTTGGCGTCATGACGCCCGTTGTGGTGCGCCCGGTCAAGGAGGGCGGCTATGAGATCGTCAGCGGGCACCGCAGGATACACGCTTGCAGGAGGGCGGGGATTGAGAAAATCCCCGCCCTTGTCCGTGATATGGAGCGTGACAGCGCCGTGATCTTCATGGTGGATTCCAACATCCAGCGGGAGGGCCTTTTACCCTCTGAAAAGGCGTTCGCCTACAAGATGAAAGTGGAAGCCCTGCGGCACCAGGGGAAAAGGTCTGTCCAACCTGGACAGAAGTCGTCAAGGGGCGCTGTGGCGGAGAACGCCGGGGAGAGCGAGACACAGGTGCAGCGGTATATCCGCCTGACCAATCTGGAAAAGCCCCTCCTGTCCCTGGTGGACGAGGGCAGGATCGCCTTTACCCCCGCCGTGGAATTGTCCTATCTGAACCAGCGGGAACAGCTTGATTTGCTGGAAACCATCGAGAGCGAGGACTGTACCCCCTCTCTGTCCCAGGCCATCCGTATGCGGAAGCTGAGTGAAGCGGGCCAGCTTGATATGGACAGTATCTTCCACATCATGTCGGAGGTCAAGGGCAATCAAAAGGAGTACATCAAGCTGTCCAGTGATAAGGTCGGGAAGTACCTGGGCAAGCTGCGTACCCCCCAGCAGAAGGAGGACTTCATTTTGAAGGCCCTGGCCTTTTACGCCCGCCACCTGGAGCGCCAGCGTTCCAGCCGGGACGGGAGGTGAGGGGCATGGCGAAGCAGACCGCCCCCAGGCGGCAGAAGCCCCGTCTTATTGTTCAGCGGGTATTCACCGGGGAAAAGAGCATGGAAGATGTTCTTTTCCCCGTTATTTACGAGGATTTGCGGCGGCAGCTTGAACGCCGCCGCACCTTGGACAAGGGGGGCGAGAGCGGATAAACTGTCCGTAAAGTATGTTCAACACAAGGAGGTATCACGATGGGAACGAAAAAAGACAGCGCCATTTATGACGTGGCGATTTATTGCAGACTGTCAAAAGAGGACTTGAAAGAGGACGGCGACCGGGACGAGAGCGCCAGCATTGGGACACAAAAGGCTATCCTCACCGACTATGTGCGTCAGCGGGGCTGGCACCTTGTCCAGACCTATGTGGACGACGGCTATTCTGGAACGAATTTCCAAAGGCCCGGTTTCCAGAGCATGATCCGGGACATTGAGGCCAAGCGTATCAACTGCGTCATCACCAAAGACCTGTCCCGGCTGGGCCGGAACTATCTGGACTGCGGGCTGTATCTGGAAGTGTTCTTCCCGGAGCATGGGGTGCGCTATATCTCCGTCAACGACGGAGTGGACACGCTGAACAAAAGCGCCATGGACATCACCCCGTTTCGCAATATCCTGAACGAAATGTACGCCGCCGACGTGTCTATGAAGGTGAAATCGGCCCTCCGTGCCAGGTTCAACAGCGGCCTGTATGTGTCCACCTCTCCCCCCTACGGCTACCTGAAAGACCCCGCCGACCACAACCACCTTATCATCGACGAAAAGGCGGCCCCGGTGGTGAAGCTGATTTTTCAAATGGCGCTGGATGGGGCTGGCATTGGCAAGATACGCAACCACCTCAACGCCAGCCATATCCTCCGCCCCGCCGCCTACGCCGCCGCAGAGCGGGGTGAGAGCGGCTATGAGCGGCACTTTGAGGGCAAGGAGGATAACCGCTACCAGTGGAGCAACAACAGCGTCAGGGCCATTCTACGAAGCCCTGTGTACGCTGGGAACCTTGTGGGGTATAAGCGGGTGGCGGTGAGCATGAAAAGCAAGAAGCGCCCCTCCAAGCTGCCGGAGGAATGGGAGGTGATACCCAACACCCATGAGGGCATTGTCACCCAGGCGCAGTTTGATACCGTCCAGCGGCTTATGACCAGCAGACGGCGGGACAAGGGCGGGAGCGGATTTGACAACTTCTTTTCCGGGATATTGAAATGCGCCGACTGCGGCTACGCCATGCGGGCCATGAGCGCCAACCGCCGCAAGCGGCCCGATCCCATCGACTGTGTGCAGTATGTGTGCAACAACTACGGCACCAACGGCACCGGGGGCTGTTCGGCCCACACCATCGAGGCCAGGGACTTGTTTGACGCTGTGCTGGCCGATATTCGCCATTACGCGAGGCTGGCGGTGGAGGGGGATGAAAAGCGGGTGCGCCAGCTTCAGCAGCAGCTATCCTCCATCGGGGCCACCGAGCAAAAGGCGCTGGAACGGGAGAAGCGCAAGCTGTCCAAGCGGCTGGGCGAGTTGGACAAGTTATTTTCAGCCCTATATGAAGATAAGGTCATGGAGCGTATCACGGAGCGCAATTTTGACATGGTATCCCGGAAGTACGAAACGGAGCAGGCCCAGCTTTCGGGCCGGATTGAGGAAATCAACGCTTCACTGGCTGAAAAGGAAACCTCCGACAATGGGGTAACGGACTTCTTCTCCCTGATTGCCGGGTACGCCGACGCCGCCGAGTTGTCCGCCGCTATGATCAACGCCCTGATTGAGAAAATCACGGTGGGAGAGCGTGTCCAGAAAGAGGACGGCACAGTGGAGCAGACCATCAAAATCTACTACAAATTCGTTGGAGTTCTCTCCAACGAGTTACATATCAAGGTCACAAAACGCTATGCGGCCCCCCTCTCCCCCAGGCGGTGCCAATGCTGCGGGGCAGAGTTCACGCCCGGTTCAGCGGTGGCAAAGTATTGTAGGCCCTGCGCCCAAAAGATACACACCCAGCAGAGTACGGAAAGCACACGGCGCAGACGTGCCGCCGCCCGGAAAGCGGCATAGCAGATGGATTGTCCGCAAAGTCTGTCCGTCCGATTTGGAGCAGAGGGCGGGCCGTTCTCTGCGCCAGGGCAACATGAATAAGACGG
>JAAZZJ010000214.1 GCA_014237695.1 Oscillospiraceae bacterium
GGTCCCCTGGCAGTGGGCGTATCATGGGACCTTGTTCCATCCCGGTGTGGCACAGTTCGCCTTTGGATTTTACAGCGTTATGCTGACATCCACGGTCCTTGGCCTTATCACCATGGTCCTCTTCAAGCCCCGCAGCTGGTGCGTGTACTGTCCGATGGGCACGCTGACGCAGCTGATCTGCAGGGCCAGAAACGGAAAAGTGTGACTTCATCACAGAAGCCGGGGCAGAAAACGGCTATCCTATGATCAACAAGGTTGAAAAACCGTAAACAAGGAGGAATCGCAAATGCCAGCGCTGCATATTACAAAGGATAATTTCCAGGCGGTTGTCCTGGACAGCACCAAGCCCGTTCTCCTGGACTTCTGGGCACCCTGGTGCGGCCCCTGCCGCGCCGTGGTTCCGCTGGTAGAGGAGATTGCTGCGGAGCGCTCTGATATCAAGGTGGGAAAAATCAATGTGGATGAGGAACAGGAGCTGGCCTCTCAGTTCCGGGTCATGAGCATCCCCACGCTGGTGGTTATGAAAAACGGGAAGGCCGTCAACCGCGCTGTGGGCGCCCGCTCGAAGCAGCAGATCCTGGCGATGCTATGAGGGACGGCTACTGTCCGGCCAGCGCCTGCAGGCCGGGCAGGTCTGTCAGCTCAATCCGGCCCCGCTTCAGGCTGACCAGTCCCTCCGACTGAAAATACCGCAGCATGCGGGTGACCACCTCTCGGGCGGTTCCCATGTGACTGCCGGTTTTTTCGTGGGTGATCCGGAGCGTGTCCGTTCCCTCCAGAGCGGCTTCCTCCAGCAGGAAAGCGGCGAGACGCTGGTCCATTCCCTTCCACAGCACCTGCTCCATGAGCCACATCACGTCGGAAAACCGGCCGGCCATAAGTTCGTTGGTATAATTGGCCAGGGGAGCGGAGCGCGCCGCGACCTGCCGGTAGGCTTCCGACGGGATGATCCAGAGCGACGAGTCCTTTTCCGCTTCGACGGCAACGTCGAATCGGGCGCCCTTCATCATGCAGGAGGCGGAGAGGAGACAGATGTCCCGCTCCAGCAGCCGGTAAATGGTGATTTCCCGGCCCTCGTCTGAAAGAATATAGGCCCTCAGCTGGCCGGACTCCACCATCAACAGCCCCAGGCAGTCCGCAGAGCCGCTGTGAAGCAGGGTATCCTTTTTTGCTTTCCGGCAGACGGCTGCGCCTGTGAGCTGCGCCTGCTGGTCCTGAGTGAGCTGGTCCCAGACGGGGAAATAGCATGAAAGTTCCATAGGTCACACATCCCTTCTGCCTATACTATACGGTTTTTGGATATCTATGTCAACCGATGATCCGCTCCGGAAAACGGGTTTTTGGCAGGCAGAATGCTTGAAGAACGGCGTTCGGAGAGGTACTTTTTGTTTGGGATAGCAATAATTACCAGTTGACAGGGCTGATTCTTTGGTTATGGGAAATATTGCAAAGCTTTCCGGTATGGTGTACTATAAATGTGGGCATCCTTATTATACCATGCCTATTAAATCAGATTGGAGAAACGAGAGATGGCTCGACCCAAGAAGAGCGCGCCGGCCAAAGCGCCGGTATCTGCCGCCGCAGAAGTGGTAGAGGCGGTAAAGGAGACGGTGGCCGCAAAGAAAGCCGCCGTGCAGAAGGTAGAGGAGGTTTACCTCCAGGCAGGCGGCTGCGAGTGGAATGTTTCCGACTGCAAGGAGCGCGCCGTTGCCGCTTTTGTGGCGGACGGACACAAGGCTTCCAGCGTCAAGAAGCTGGTGATCTACCTCAAGCCCGAGGAGGGCAAGGCGTATTACGTCATCAACGACAGCGAAAACGGAAGCGTTGAACTCTAAGAACCCGTATTCACAACCGCGCCTGACGGGAAAAATCCTCGTCCATCCGGCATCCCCCGATGATGAATACAGGTTCCAATGGCAGGAAGCGATGGACCGTCCGGTTCATCGCTTCTCCCTTTGCAGCGGCGGCCGCGGTTCTCCGGCTGCCGGGATTTTTTTATCCTGGAGTTGCATATTCTGACAATTTGTGATATGGTTTAAGAAAGACCTGTATCTTGTTCAGAAAGAGGGTGGCGGCAATGACCAGCCGGCGGTGTCCGCGATGCGGCAGACGGTATCCTTCCTCCTATCGGAGATGTCCCTATTGCGCCGGGCAGCGGCGGGATGAGCAGCGCCGCCGTCCTGTCAGCCTGCCCGCTCAGATTCTGGAGCTTCTGCGCCAGAACAGTTCCCGTATTTTTGTAGGAGGCGCCGCGTTCTTCTTGTGTATAGCGATTCTGGGTGTACTCCTGACTCAGTGCGGGAAACCGAGACTGGAGGAGAAGGAGACGCCGCCCGTACAGACGAAGCAGCCCGCCGCCCCTCTGGCCATATCCCGGACGGCTGTCTCGGCTGCGGTGGGGGAGACGGTGACGCTCTCTGCCTCCGGCGGCTTTGATACCCTGATCTGGACCTCCTCCGATGAGGCGGTTGCCTCTGTGGAGAACGGGCGGGTGACAGGAAGGTCGGCCGGTACGGCGACGGTTACCGCTTCCACCGGTGTGGAGTCCGTATCCTGTACGGTGACGGTGGAGGCTCCGCCTCCTGTCAGCCAGCCGGAGCTGGCGCTGAATCACTCGGACTTTACCATGCGCTCCGGAGATCCGGCGGTCCAGATGAAGGTCCGGATCAAAGGGACCAAGGAGGCCTATGGGGGAGATGTGGTCTGGGCCAGCCAGGACCCCGCCGTGGTATCTGTCAGCGATACCGGACTGGTGGAACGGGTGGGCCGCGGGACGACGGTTATCACCGCCTCCGCCGGAGGACAAATTTTGGAGTGTATTGTAAGAGTGCCATGATATGGTGCGCTTTGAGGAGGTAAAACGTGGGCTTACTGGATTTTTTCAAAAAGCATGAGAAGGAGCCTCCGGTCCCGGCAAAGCCGGGCCCCACGGAGGAACTGGAGATTTACTCCGGAATGCGGGTGGAGGTAACGGCGTTTGACGGCCGTCTTCTCTTTGTAGCAAAGCTGCAGGGCCTGAGGGGGAATATGGCGGAGCTGCATCAATACTCTGAGACGGATATTCCTCAGGATGCGGAACCTATGCGCGTACGTATCCGCGGTTATCACGACCATGAGAGAAAAGCGGTTTATATGGAGGGAACAATCTCTCCCCGGCCTGCGCACATCTGGCAGGTGGAGGAACTGGAGGTTGCCCGGATCGGCAATGACCGGGCGTTTTTCCGGCTGGATACGGATATTGAGGCTACCGCTACCACTTTCGGCGGTATCGGTGCCGGTGAAAAGCCCTGCAGACTGAGAAATATCAGCGTAGGAGGCGCGTGCATCAGCTCGGAGTATTCCTACCGTGAAGGGGATAAATTTCTGCTGAAGGTAAAGCTGCTGGATGACCGGGATATCTCCGCCATGTTCTGTGAGGTGCTGCGCATTATTGACAAGGGGAATTCCGCGCCTGAGTACGGATGCCGGTTCCTGGAGCTGAACGAGTCCGATCAGGAGAAGATTACCCAGAACATCTTTGCCGTGCAGCGCAAGCAGCGGGGAACGTTCTGAGGCGCTTTTCCCTCAGGCGGCGAAGTACGCCCGCCCGAAAATCAAAATTGACAAATCGGAAGCAAAGATATATCATAAGCAGGAAAACGTTCCTCTGTGATCCCAGAGCTTGTGCCCGAAGGCCGCAGACAGAATGTCTGCGGCCTTTGCAGAGGTTTGGAAGCAGGCAGGACTGGAAAAATTAAACAAGAATTAAAACTGTTCTGTACTGAACTTAAAATTTTTGCGCTATGATGGGTATATAAGAACCTGTATTCACAACCGCAGTACGCCGTCTGGCCGGTCTTTTTCCCGCTATATGAGATTCTGCAACGGCCCCATTAAGGGGCCGTGCGGAATTCAATTGTACATGACTACGCAATGTGGTCATTGCACAATCGGCGTCGGCTTCCCTTGCCATACGTCAGTATGGCTGCCGTGGGCCCGCCTGCGGCGGGCTTAGCGCTAAAAGCGCCGCTTCACGGGAAAACCTCCTTGCTTGACGAGAAAAATCCTCGTTCATCCGGCATCTCCCGATTATGATACAGGTTCTAAAAGCAGACCGGCAGCGGAGGGCCCTCCGCTGCCTCCGGGCGGTTATACCGCCCGGAGAGAAGTTCCGTGCAGTCCGGGGTACCGGCTGGAGGGAGGACTGGAGAGTGTGCATATGTGTGGAAAAAAAGAAGCGGGCGGCGCTTTAAGCCGCTGTGTGATCGTCATTCCGGCGCTGGATCCGGATGAGGTACTTACGGGATTCGCGGCGGCTCTTCTGGAACAGGGGGCGGAGCAGATTGTGGTGGTGGACGACGGCAGCAGGGAAGCCTGCCGGGGCATCTTTCAGGAGCTGGAGTCCATGGCGGGCTGTACGGTCCTGCGCCATCAGACCAACCAGGGCAAGGGGCGGGCCATGAAGGACGCCTTTGCGTACATCGCCGGACAGGAACGGTGGACCGGCTGCGCCATAGTGACGGCAGACGCCGACGGACAGCACGGCGTAGAGGACATTTGCGCTGTTGGACAGGCCGCGCTGGAGGCGCCGGACCAGCTGGTTCTGGGGGTCCGGGATCTGACGCTGCCCCAGGTGCCCGCCAAGTCGAAGGTGGGGAACCGGCTGACCAGCTGGGCTTTCCGGACGCTGTATGGTCCCCGTCT
>JAAZZJ010000215.1 GCA_014237695.1 Oscillospiraceae bacterium
AAAACAAAAAGCTAACCGGAGACTTGACAGATATCAAGCCTCCGGTTTTATTTCAAACGGCTAATTCGAAGCCGTGCCAGGTATATTCCCGCTGATGGATCACAGCCCAGGTATATTGAAACGCCTCGCATTCCTGCCATGTGAGATAGCGAAAATAAAATTCCACCTCCAAATGGCATGGGATAATATCTAAAATAATTTCCCGAATTTGCTCAAACCCCTCAGGAATGCCGGCCACATCCGGAAAAATGACACGGATATAGCCAAACCGCTCCTTTTCCTGCGCCAGGGCCTTGATGCCACAGCCGGAAATTGTACTGTTGATATCGGACAAGGTAAAGCAATCTCCTCCGATACGCAGTAACGCAGCAATAGCCTGCCGCCGCAGTTCAGTAGTGTAATGGACAGGAGTGCGGGCGAAAAGCGTCTCTCTCCGCCTCAGTCCCTCCCCTTCAGCGGTAAACAAAGCGCTCTCCCGCTCCACATAGTCCATTCGGCAGCTCAAAACGTCCAGACCATGACCAAGGGCATCCAACTCGCTTCCGCTCAGACTTCCTGGCGTGAGATCGTATATGCCCAAGGGACGCAGAAAGGTTCGTAAATGCTCCCCGTATCCCATATCACGCCTCCCATGCCGAGACGGCCACCGTTCCCAGACACGGAAGAACCGTCGGACTGCCTGTCAAGTCAGCAGATGGAGTAATAAACCGGTAATTTTGAATACTGTCAAGCTCATACAGCAGGTTGCCCAGAAAGGCCAGGGTCACGCTCTTGCCCAGCATCGCACCAGTGAACGCCGCACGAAGGGCGGCGTCTGCTTCGGCGCGGGCTTCTTCAAAAGTAAACCCAACAGCAGGCTGAACAGCGGCGGAAATATTGACGGTTTGCGGCGTGGGAGCCAGTACCTGCAAATCCACGGAAATTTCCCGCTTCTCCTGCAAGTGCGCATTGACTTCTGCCAGCAGCGTTGCGTCCGGAATGCCGGCATCTGTCGCAATATAGAGATCGACGGAACCGACCCCTCTGGGGCGGCCAACTGCCACTGCTGCCGCCACGCCAGTGCAGGACAGGGCCGTCTGTTCGTAGTATGCTGCGTTTGCCCCATTAGGGAGCCGCCGGTAGCTGTCCAGTAGCCGCCGGCGAAGCGCCTCATCGTCTTCCGCATCGTCACCGCCGCTGAACGCCGCAGGGTTGGTGCAAGCCGTAATCCCTACCGGCATAGCAGCCATAATGGTGACAGAACCCGCAGCAACGTTCCCCTTCTTTCCCGGCTCCAGTGCAACGGCGGGCACGTCCACGTAAAGCAGGCCCGACTTCAAAGCGGCCTGATCTGTTGTGGCGAAACGGATTCCTGCCGCAGTCATGCAGACGGTTCCGGATTTTATGGTCAGATCACTGCCTACAGCGGTGGACAGGCCAAACCGCAATACGCCCGCAGCACAGGTTGCAACTCCCCGGCTAAGGCCCCGCAGCTGCGCGTGCCGTTCCAGATATTCTCCTTTGGCCGTCTGCGGAAAACTTTGGTCCAGCAGCCATTGCGCCTGTAAATATAAGCCCTGAATCTGTGCCGCCGCCGCATATATCCGTGCGGCCAGATCACAGGAGGCGCTGGGCAGATATCCGCTGGTTTCGCCAAAGACAGACAGCATTTCCTCATAGATCTCGTCTATTGATTTGTCCATAGGCTCACCTCCTGCTTATATGACTAATGAGACCGAAAGGTCTGTTCCTTGATATTCCAGCTGAACCGTCAGCCGGGTGCGTTCCTGTTCCGATGGTGTCAGCGCAATATCCGTAACCGTAACAGCCTCCTCCGCCAGCGCCTCCGCCACATACTGCCGGGCGGCGGACAAACGCTGGGCGGCGGGTTCCCGCCCCAGCAGATACAGCCGGCTTCCCAGCTGCGGCAGAGGCGGAAGGCCGCCTCTGCGGGCCGTCAAGCGAAACAGCACACGCTCCAACAGTGCATCTGCCCCCTGGCTGCGAACCACACCTCCCAGCCCGTCCGGGATATAGTCGCCGTTTTGTATCCTTGGTTCCATTTCCTGTATTCCTCCTGTCAACCGCAGAGGCAGGGACGGCAGGGCTGTCCATTAACGGTCAGGCTTCCGTTGATGGTGACCGCTCCATTGACAGCAACCGGCCCCTGCAGCTCCACACTGCCGGTTATCTTTACCTTTCCGGTCAGATCAACGTCTCCCGTTATCACCCAGCTGCCTTCAGCGTTGGCATTCCCTTTGATGGCAATACTGCCGTCCATACGCAAATAAACGGAAGCTCCGCCGCAGGAGTACAGGAATAGTTCTCCCGGAGCCAGCTCCTCCGGGGAAGCGGCAGCAGTATTGGCTGCCACCACGCACTGCTCCTGGCCGCCGGTCCCGCCCTTGATGACCAACACGGTATCACCCGCTTGAGGCTGCCAGATCAGGCCGCCCGGCGCAAATACTTCCAGGTTCCGCTGCTCACCCCTTGTCATCACAGAGGCGCTGCTGCCGCCGATGGTGGTCACGCCCATGTCGGCGGCGGCGCTCTCCCGCTCCGCCCGCTGACGTGCGGCAATTGTTCTGGATAACCACATAGTCCTCACCTCTCACTTAATGTCAATTCTGTCCGTTCCCCGTCTCCATCCATCCGGTTCCGGGATCGGACTACCTCAAACCGGCCAGACAGATTCAGTCTGCTCAGCGACAGGCTGACCTGGTCCCCTGGCATGGCGGCAAAGGAAAAAGGCAGCTCCATCTCAATTTCCACCTGCTCCAGGGCGGACTGTGAGATCTGATATTCTCCGGTATACCGCCGGTCCTCATCACTGCTTCTGGGCATATACAGAACATGCCGCCGCTGCCCGCCGGTCTGGAGAAACTTTTGATTTCTTACCGGATGGCTGATTCCCTGCGCCTTGTCCTGGATCAGTACCTCTGAGATCACACCGTAGCGCTGTTCCCGCTTGCGCAGAGACAGCAGCGGTGAAGCATCATCAATGCGCAGCGTTTTTCCGCTGCCCCAGAGGGGTCCGATTACCAGCGTGCCCTCCTTGGTAAAATAGGGATCAAACCCGCCAAAGCGGTGGGTGAATCCCTGCAGCGCTTTCCATTGACTTGATCCGGAAACTACGGCATAGCTGCTGCCGGAAATGTCCTGCCGCTTTTCCACGGTTATCCCATACGGGGATACATGATTCCCCAGAATCTCCGAGAGCGGAGCCCTTTCATAGGACAGCGCCTCCGACTCGTTGTCAAGAAGAAGCGCCGCCATGCCCCTTCCTTCAATGCCTGCCAGCAGTCCCTGCTTGGAAAGGGAGATCTCATACGCATCTACGATGCCCTTCAGCATAACAATACCGTCCCGCCATACGGTGAACCGGGTGGCCTTTGGGAGGATATCCGCCATTCCGGCATCATACAGGCAGGCGGCTGTCATGCTGTCGCAGGGGACCATTCCCGTATATTCCAAGTCCCACCGCAGCAGAACCGGCAGCTCATACCGCCCGCCATCATAAGTTTCCAGCCATATTTTCAGCATGGGATCACCACCCTGTCTCCGGGACGGATCAGATTGGGATTTTTGATCCCCGGATTGGCCTGGAGCAGCTTTTCCAACGGCACATTGCAGCGCTGGGCAATCCCCCACAACGTGTCACCGCTGGACACAATGCAGGCGTCCTGCCGGCCGGAATCCTCACCGGCAGTATCCGAAGCCTGCCCGGAAGAATGCAAAGCGGCCAGTTCCCCACTGTATCCATCATACCGTTCCCGGAATTCGAAGCTGTAGCGGACGTAATCCGGGAGGGGCTCCTGTTCCAGCTTCAAACTGGTAAAGTAGGCGTTGGAAATCTGCCAAAGCGGATGAATCAGAAGGCCGGGGCCGCTGCTGTAAAATATGGAGGCCAGCCTCTTGAATTCAGCATAGGCATCCTTTCCGGAAAATTCACCCTGTCCCCGCATGACCCGGCAGCCCAATCCCAGATCCTGCATACAATAGCAGCCAAAGGGGACCTTGTGGACCGCAACCTGCCGCTCATAGGTAATGGAGTAGGTGGCGGGGTTATGGGGCCAGATGTAGTCCTTATAGCGCATAGGCGTCAGCAGCATGTTTCATCGCCTCCTGTCAGTATAAAGGAAATCCGTTATCATACCGCCTGCCGTCCCGCTGAAAGGCAAGAGATACCGCTTCCGCCGTCAGAGGCGCGGGCCCGGAGGTCACCAGCTCCTCAGTGATGCCGGTCCACCGGCTCTGCGGCTCCTCCGGCTCCGCAGTAATCACTACGCCCGCGCCCAGCGGGGATGCTGTCCCGGCCCGCTCCTCCGTCCGAACAGGGGACGGCAGTACGTCCCACGCAGCCGCCTCCGCTTTCACTCTCTCCGGTTCCGGCGTCCGGCCCTCCGGTTCCCTACCTCCTGTTGGAGAGACAGTAATCTCGTTTATTGCCGGGCGAACAGCCGGGATGCCGTCCAGCTCCGCAGCTGCCTCTTTCCGGGCCACCGGCGCCGCGTCCCGGGACGAAATATATGCCCCGGCGACCTCTATGGCGGCAACATCTTCATAGGAGGGCGGGCCTTTCTGAATGGGCTCCTTTCCGAATTCGCTTGCCCCGCAGCCGGCGCTCTCCGGTGTCTGCAGCACCTCTGTTACCGAGGAGCGAACCGGCACAGCAGCCTGCTGAAGCATGAAAGCGGCAGTCT
>JAAZZJ010000216.1 GCA_014237695.1 Oscillospiraceae bacterium
CTCGGGGTACTCGTCCTTGGGATTCAGGGCAATGAGAAGGGACAGGCTGGTGCGGATGGCCCGTGGGACGTACCAGACCGACCAGACCGCCCCCAGGCCCTCGGTCAGGAGCTGGGTGGCGGGGAAGTCCTCCGCGTTCAGAAGACCCTCCAGAGCGGACTCCGGCTGGGCGGCGGCGAAGTCTGCGATGGCCATCACGGCGGCGGCGTGGAGCAGCTGGGGATAGCGGGCCAGAACGTCCTCCGGCAGCGGGTGGCCGGGGTGGTCTCCCAGCCATCCGCCGGCGCGGAGAAAATTTTTCATCATTTCCGGCAGGCGCTGGGCGCTGCCGCAATGCTCCAGCGCAGCGAACTGGCCCAGCCAGGCCGCCGCCTGAGAGGCGCTGGCCCCCCGGGCCTTCCGGGGGAGCAGCTTGAGAATGGCCCGGTGGTAGTGTTCCGCCAGGAGCCACGGGGCGGAACGGTCCCGCTCCGTCTCGTCCCAGCGCCGGGAGAGGGATGCCAGGGCCAGCTCTGCTCCCGGCGGCGGGGGGCCGCCGTTTTCCTCGCTGCGCTGAAGGAACCGGGGACTGTTCTCCGCCGCCCGCACGTCCTCCCGGTCCCATAGGGGGATGCGGCGGGTGCCGGAGGAGACGTACCGCGGCTTCGGCAGCAGCTCCCACATCAGTTCCCTGGTCCAGCCCCGTTTTTTCAAAATTGTGGCGGACCACTGCTTCCCGCCGCTGCGTCCGGACATGGCGTTTTCCTCCTGTGTGCGATCAATGGTGGGAGCCCCTCCGCGGCTGACAGCTCCGCCAGACGGAGAGGGCTTATCCGGTTTTCCTTAGTATAGCCCAGAACTGTGAAATCTTCAACCTTGGATTTTCCGCACTCCGATGCAGGGGTGGGCATAGCATAGATATCATCCAAGAAGAAGGAGGACTGACATGGTAAGCGTCAGCCTGTGTATGATTGTGAAAAACGAGGAGGATGTGCTGGTCCGGTGCCTTGAGAGTGCGGCGGACCTGGTGGAGGAAATCGTCATCGTGGACACCGGCTCCACCGACAGCACCCGGGAGATTGCGGCCCGGTTTACCGGGCAGGTCTATGATTTCCCCTGGCGGGACGATTTTGCCGCAGCCCGGAACGAGTCCTTCGCCCGCGCGTCCATGGACTACTGCCTGTGGCTGGACGCGGACGACGTGCTGCTGGAGGCAGACCGGGAGGCGTTCCTGAAGCTGAAGGAGACCCTGGACCCCGCTGTGAATGTGGTCATGGCCCCTTACCACGTGGGCTTTGACGGGAGCGGACGGGTCACCTTTTCCTATTACCGGGAGCGGCTCATCAAAAACCGGGCGGGGATGCGCTGGGAGGGAGCCGTCCACGAGACTGTCGCTTCGGCGGGGCGGATCGTCTACGGGGACTTTGCGGTGACCCACCGGAAGACCCGGCCCTCGGACCCGGACCGGAATCTGCGGATCTATGAGGCCCAGCTGGCGGCGGGGAGGGAGCTGGACCCCCGGCAGCGGTTCTACTATGGCCGGGAGCTGTATTACCACCGGCGCTGGGAAGATGCCCTGGCGGTGTTCCGGCAGTTTCTGGCAGAGGGCCGGGGATGGCTGGAGAACAACCTCGACGCCTGCTGTCACTGCGCCTACTGCCTGGAGGCGCTGGACCGGCCCGACGAGGCGCTGGAAGCGCTGTTCCGGACCTTCTCCTACGACCGGCCCCGGGCCGAGACCTGCTGTGAGATCGGCCGGTGGTTCTTCCAGCGGGAGCGGTACGGCCAGGCAATCTACTGGTACGCCATGGCGCTGGCCTGTCCAAGGGATGACCGCCGGGGAGGGTTCGTCTCGCCGGACTGCTACGGCTACCTGCCCTGCATCCAGCTGTGCGTGTGTCACAGCCGTCTGGGAGATTTGAAGCGGGCGGAGTTGTACAACGAGCTGGCGGCTGCCTGCAAGCCGGACGATCCGTCGGTGATCCACAACCGGGCCTGGTTCCAGTCCTTGCGGGAAGAATAAGAACGGATCGACTCTGTCCGGCAGAGAATTCCACGAAAAAAATTTGTCCGAAGGATGCAGCGATTGTCCTTCGGACAACGTATATAGCATACAGAAGGTGGTGAGACAGTGGATCAGGAGCAGAAATGGATACGGGCCATCCAGCGGCGGGGCTCCCGCCGGGCGGCGGAGGAGCTGGTGGATGCCTACTATGATGAGATCTACCGCTTTGCCTGCCGCCAGACGGGAGACCGGGAGGATGCCATGGATCTGACCCAGAACATTTTTCTGGCGGTCCTCCGGGCTCTGTCCTCCTATGACAGGAGGAGGGCGGGCTTTCGCACCTGGCTCTACCGGATCGCCGCCAACAAGGCCGTGGACGCCCGCCGCCGGGCGGGGCCGGCGACGGTCCCCATCGACGAGCTGGACCTCCCGGCGGCGGAGGACTTCGCCATGGCCGTTCAGGACCGGGAGCTGCTGGAGCGGATCGAGTCCTATGTCTCCGGTCTGGACCCGGGGATACAGGCGGTATTCCGGCTGCATCTCTATGGGGAGAAGTCCTTCCCGGAGATCGCAGCCATTCTGGACCAGTCCGAGAGCGCCGTAAAAAGCCAGTATTACCGCCTGCTGGGACGGCTGAGAAAGGAGTTTGACCCCAATGGATAAAAAGGATCACATCCCCATGCCCACCCCTATGGAGCGGCGCGCCGCCATCCGCCGGATCGCGGAAGAGGGTCTTGCGGATACCGCGCCCGCCTGGAGGAGCCTGCCGCTGTCCGCACTGGTGTTCGGGGTGGAGGACTGCCTGTTCATGGCGGCGCTGCTGGGACTGCTGCCTCTGGCGCTGCTGACGCTTCCCGCCAGGCTTCTGGCGGAAAAGCTGCCCCTGACACTGTTCCTCTCCGCGCCGCTGCTGTATGCCGCCGCCCACCTGCTGACCATGTGGAAGGAATCCCAGTGCGGCACACTGGACTGGAAGAGGACCTGCCGCCTGTCCCTGCAAACGCTGACCGCCCTGCGGATGGGGCTCTTCGGCGGGGCGGCGGTGCTGGTGTGCGTACCGGTGGACCTGCTGCTGTGGCATTTCAGCGGACAGGCCATGCCTCTGGGCCGGGCTCTGGCGGTGTCCTTCTCCAGCCTGTTTCTCCACGCGGCACTGTCCCTGATCTGTCGGGAGGGCCGGCGGGGCTGGGCGGTCACCCTGACCCTCTGGGCCCTGCTGGACGTCCTCCTGACAGTCTGGGAGGCGCGCGCCCATTTCCTGCCGGTGGTCCCCACCGCCGTATTCTGTCTGCTGGCCGGGGCCGGGCTGGCCGCCGCCCTGTTCCGGCTGCATACCATCCTGCGCCAACCCCAAAAAGTCCAGTGGTATGAAGTCAAGGGGTGATTGAAGGAAAAATTCAGAGGAAAACAGCGGAAATAGCGTAGCGGCATAGGAAAAAGGCAATAGCAAACCAAGCCCTGCCCCTGCAAAATTTTGAAACAGGGCCTGTTCGTCAGAGCAGTGAGCGTTGGCTCAACCCTCCGGCGGCTTATACAGGCGGTTGTCCTTCAGCAGTCGAAAGACCAACCGAACCAGTTTTCTGGCAGTTAAAGCGAGTGCGCGTTTGTGCTGGTGCTTATTGACCTCTTTATATTTGAGGTCATAGTAGCGCCGGAACTCGGAGTCGCATCTTCTCACGGAGTTGGCGGCTTCCAGCAGGTAGTAGCGAAGGAAACGATTGCCGGACTTGATGAGTTTCCTGTCCTGGGCTTCAAACTCCCCGGACTGGTGCTGGGTCCAGACGAGGCCGGCGAATTTGGCCACAGACGCTTGGGATCGAAAGCGATGGATGTCACAGATTTCGGCGATGATACCGGCGGAGTAGACCTTGCCGATGCCTGGGATGGAAGTCAGCGTGTTGGGGATGATTTTGAATTGCTACTCAATAGCCTTGTCCAAAACCTTGATCTGCTTTTCCAAGGCCCTCATGGTGGCGATAGAAACGGCCATCGCCTGGTTCACAGAGTTGTTTACAGTGACAGGCAGGCGATAGGAATTTCTGGCAGCGGCCTGGATCGCCTTGGCTTTGGCGGCAGGATCAGCGAAATTGCGGCCCTTTTCATCAATGAACGCCGTCAGCTCATCCAAATCAGCGAAAGCCAGTTCGTCCACGGTTTCAAATCGTTCCATGAGCGCAAGAGTGGTGGCGCTGGTGTTTGCTATGTCCTTATCCTGGGCGATACCAGAGCATTTCAAAAACAAATAGTTAGCAAATCGCTGTTTTTCTCGGGTCAAATCCTGAACAGCGTAGAATCTGGCTCTGGTCAGCGTCTGAAGGGCTTTGTAGCGGTAATCGTCCATGTAGACCTCCTTGCCGATGCGTCCAAATCGGAGCTTGTCGGCAATCACAAAGGCGTCCACATCGTCATTCTTGGGCAGCTCGGGGTAGGACTCCTTGAACTTGTTGACCAGTTTGGGGTTGAGTACATGGATCTTCCGGGGATACTGGCCCAGCTTCCCGTCCTCGCGGAGGGCATAGACCAGGCTGTCTCCATAAATGGATGTGGCCTCCATGCCGATCACTACACCCTCCAACCCCTGGGACTGGATCGCCGACACGATCCTCTCTGTCAACATTTTAGCACCGCCACGGTTATTTTGCATCCGAAAACTGCTGTGCTTCTCTCCGTCCGGCTTCAT
>JAAZZJ010000217.1 GCA_014237695.1 Oscillospiraceae bacterium
GGCGGCAAGCTGAAACTCAAACGGATTTTTGCGTATCAAATCATCGTCCACGGCCATCTGAAACGCAGGCCGGACAACGCCCTGAATGGAGTGGATGGAGCTGTACCCCCTGCCGTCCTGCTGTAACTTGATGAGCCAGCACTTGGCGTCGGACAGCTTCACCCGGTCAATGCGCTGTCTGCCGAAGTCCTCTTTCTTGATGATATTGAGGACAAAGTTATAGTTGGCCTCGGTGTTGTGCCGGACGCCGGTTTTCTGTGAGAGATACTTTTTCACCAAATCCAGAACGGTCATCTCTCCGCCACGGGGAATAATGGCGTCCTCAATGTCCCGCCGGATTTGCTTCTCCTTTTCCCGCAGGGAAAGGCCGTCCCGCTTGCCCTGGGGCGTGCTGTCTGTGGCCTCCAGTTTCCAACTGTAAACAAACCGGGGCTTGCCTGTGGCGTCAATGTATTTGTACGCATATCGTCCGTCTTTGCGTTGGCTCTCTCCGCTGCGAAGAATGCGGTTTTTGCTGTCACGTCGCTTTTCGCTCACGTCTATGCTCCTTTCTGTGAAAAGAGCCTCGGCACGATATAATCATATTATACCATAGCCGAGGCCCGATTTCCATATCAATCTGAATGTCTTATAGGAACTTTTCGTAAGGTACGGCGCTTAAATCGACGACAGCTTACTCGTGACCGCAATAATCCACAGTGGAGGCCGGGATTTTTTTGACAACTGCGCTCCTGACTGTCTATAGTGAAATACCCACATAGCGGCTGCCTCCTAAAGCCGCCAAAATCACAGCGGCGGCACTTTTTACCAAAGTACCGCCGCCATGTGGAACCTATATAAAGCCAATATGGAACCTGTGTGAAACGGAAATTTTTTGTTAGTCCCTCGGCGTGACTACAATACCGTCCGCATTATCCGGGTCTTTGAAACTGTAAGTGTAGCCATCTGGCAGGGAAACACTGTCAGAGTTGTCCTCGGCATCCGGCCTTGTTTCGGCGTCAACATCAATATCCGTAACATCAAATTCTACGGAGTTCCCAACGTTCGTGTCTTGATCGCCGCCGTTTTTCTGATCGGTACAGCCGGTGAACAGCGATAAACAGACCATCATACACACCAAAATAATAGCAATTTTCTTCATCACATTTCCCTCTCTTTCAAATGTCCCCGTTTGATTTCCAGCACCACATCCGCCTGTTTTGCCACCTCGCCAGAGTGCGTTACGACCACCACGCACTTCCCGAACGTATGGGCGCTCTCTTTCAAAATCGCCGTGATTTCCTCGGCGGTGTCGGCGTCCAAGTTCCCGGTCGGCTCGTCCGCCAGAATGACCGGGGCATCGGAAGCCAACGCCCGCGCAATCGCCACCCGCTGTTGCTGTCCGCCGGACAGTTTCAGCACATTCCGGGTGATCTCGTCCTGCTCCAGCCCCAGCCGTTCCAGAATGGGGGCGGCGTCCAGCTTGGCGGTAAGCCGCACATTTTCAACGGGCGTCATGTAGTCAATCAGGTTATAGCTTTGGAAAATCAGCGAGATATGGTTCCTGCGGTGGTGTTCCAGACCTTTTTCCGTAATATCCTCGCCGTCAAACAGGACGCTACCCTGTGTCGGCACATCCAGCCCGCCCAGCAGGGACAGCAGCGTGGTCTTGCCAGACCCGGACGGGCCGAGGATGGCATACATCTTCCCGGTTTCCAGTTCTGCGCTGACGTTCTGCAAAACCGCTTTGCCCTTTTCGTAGGCGTAAGAAACATTTTTCAATTCCAGCGTAGGCATGATCGTACCTCCTTCAGCTCATTTTCGACAGAATTTCACGGGGTTTCAGCCGCATGACCGTGATAGACGATGCGCTGACCGCCACAATGATGATGGCAAATCCGATCAAGTAGAGCTGGGCAAGGTTATCCAGCCCAACCGATACCTGGATGCCGTTTTCAGTGGGTAAGGGCTTTTGCACGAGATTATCCGCGCCTATCTCAACGGAGGCGGCAACGGAAACAACATCGTTATCGTCCTCCGGCCTGGTCTGCATACTCTGCTCCAACAGGTGGTTGCCGATCTGCCCCGCTATGGCGTTGCTGGTGAAGTAGGACAGGCCAAAGGCGAGGACGGCAATCAGCAGCACCTCAATCAAATACTGCCCGATAATAGCCGATTTCCTGATACCCACGGACAGGAATACGCCGATCTCATGGATGCGGGTCTTTGTCCAAAGGGTCAATATCAGGGCCAGAATGATGGCGCTGACAACGATAATCACCACCAGCAGGGTCACGACCAATTCATTCAGCGTAGCCAGCGGAGCAGCGGCGTTTTCGTAGGTTTCATTGTCCACCTCCACGGTAAAGGCTTTCCAGTCGATACCCGGCAGGGCCTTGACTTCGGCCACCACCCGCGCCATGTCCTGTGGGTCGTCTATGGTGATATGGAGCGCGGAAAAGCCATAGTTGATCTCCCCACCGTCAAACTCTTTCGAGGTCTGCAAATCCACAAACACACGGTTCTGGATTTTGTCGTAGGTGGTGACGGTTTCCCCAAACTGCTCCACCGAATGAGGGGTAAACAGTCCGATGATCCGCACCCTGATTTCCGGCCCGGTAAAGCCCTGATCTTCCACACTGTAACGATGGGCGGTGAGATGGTCCCCGATCTTCAACTCGTTTCTTTCCGCCAAGTCCTGGCTGATGATTGCCACATGGGTATCGTCGGTGGTAATATGCCGTCCCTCTGCCAGCGTCAGTGTGCTGGTGGTGAAAAGTTCATCATCTTCCGTGTTGCAGACGCCCAGGGCCTTTGTATATCCCTGATATTTTGCGTCGGTTGAGATTGTCCCGGGAAACAGGGAAAGCCCATCAAACGGCAAAAGATTGTCCTGCCTTGCGCTGCAATACTTTACGCCGGGAACGCCTTTGATGGCGGCAATGTTCTCCGGGGTAAATTGTACGGTAGAATACATGAGGAAGCTGCTTGATGTTTTGCCGGTTTCCTCGTCCACTTCATCCTTGACGGGTTCTTTCACTACATAGGGGCTGTTGCTCCAATCCACGAAAACGTCAAATTTTCCGCCCAAGCTCTGCCGCAGATCAAGCTGCGCGGCCTCCGATGCTTTCCAGATGGAAAGGCCCGTCAGGACAAAGGTTGCCATAATTAGCAGGATGGCGAATAGGAGAAATGTTTTCCCCCGTTTTCGCATGACGTACAGAAACGCCCTTTTGAAAATACTCATAGTCGATACCTCCATATCGTTGTGCTGTTCTTCTGAACGCACCCGTAGAATAGCACCCCAATGTGGAATGGGCATGAAACAGGGATGGAATTGTGGTGGAAATGAAAAACTCCCTGTGGAGGGAGTTTTTTCTCGCTTATAGATGGATAACAAATCGCATCCCTGGTGGGGATTTCATCGGTGCAAAGGCATAGAAAATATTCATAGAGGTCAAGAGCGTATCCACGATATAGAGGCCCAGACCATTGCCGCCGCTCTCTCGGCTTCGGGAGAAGTCTGGACGGTAGAACGGTTCAAACAGGCGGCGAACTTCACAATCAGGGATAGGGTCACATTCGTTTTCAATGATTAGGCGGTTTTCGTCCATATAGATAGAAACGGATTTTCCAGCTTCCGTATAAGCAACAGCATTTGCGAGAACATTTGATACCGCCTTGCTGAACCGGCCAGCCGGAAGTGTCGCGGGGAATTGTTCTGGCAGATCAAGAGAGAAGATGATTTGATGCGCTGCTGCAATCATCTGATACGGCGCACACAGTTCCGCCATCAGTTCCGCTATGTCAATCGGTTTCGCTGGTTCATCGGTAGTGTTCAGCTTGGAGGTTTCCAAAATTTCATGTACCATCCCAGAAAGCTGCTCCACCATTTCCTTGCACTCCGGGAGGTATGTCGCATAGTCCTGATACTTCCCAACGCCCAAAATCATGTTTTCCAGGGTGGCGTTCAAAGCGGTCACAGGGGTTTTCAGTTCATGGGACGCCGCCCGCAGAAAGTCAGCCTTGGCCCGTTCCATATCACGCACAGCGTCCTTTTCTCGCTTTAAATGTTCAATCGTGGACAGCAGATTAGAATACAGATCATTGACGTTCTGCGCCAGTGTACCAATTTCATCCTTTGTATGAATAGGACAGCTTGCCCCGTGGTCTAAGTTCATCATCTGCTCGGTTGACGCAGAAATTTTCTTGATGGGGTCGGCAATCGCTTTGGAAAACAGGAGAGAGCAGACAACGGAGATCAGCAGGGAACAGCTTAAAGAAATCGGCAGGGCCTTTTCTACTGCCTCGGTCACAAACTGTTCTTGCCGAATGCTGACAACAACATCATCCGGGGTACTCACCGCAAGCTGCATCCGAGGGGCCAGCAGATAGATCAGCCCATGTGTGACAACAACGACAAAAAGCATGATACTCATGGTATACAGAAATATCTTCGGAAACAGTTTTAATCGTTTCATGGCTGTACCTCGTATTTGTAGCCGATGCCCTTGACTGTTACGATACAGTCAAGCCGCAGCTTCTTCCGCAGATTTTTGATGTAGGTGTCCACGGTTCGGTCGATGATTGGATAGTCAGCGCCCCACAGCTCGTTCAAAATCTGCGAACGGGTCAGCACCAGCCCCCTATGCTCCACCAGCAGCCGGAGCAGATCAATCTCC
>JAAZZJ010000218.1 GCA_014237695.1 Oscillospiraceae bacterium
GGCGGAAAATCCGCCGTCAAGACGTGCGCGGGGAGATATTAAACAGGCTCTAAGGAGTTTACCGGGGCTCCGTCCCCTTGGAACGGATTTTGCCTGCACGGTGCGGCGGCCGCCGGGATCCGGCCATCCCGGCCTTGTACTTTTACACGGTTCATGGTACAATCATGGCACATATCATTCCGGAGGTATATCCCATGCGGATGCGGAAAAAGAAAAATCTCATTCCTCGGATGGAGAAATGCGCGGCCTGTCAGGTGAAGGACTGCTTCGCCCTGCGGGGCCGCTGGCGGGAGGCCCTGATGCCCCAGGCCGCGGAGCTGCGGGTGGAGCTGGGCTGCGGCAAGGGCCGGTTTACCGCGGAGACCGCCCGGCAGAATCCGGACGTCCTCTTCATCGCCATCGAAAAGGTCCCCGACGCCCTGGTGGTTGCCATGGAGCGGGCCACGGCGCTGGAGCTGAAAAACGTGTTCTTCGTTGTGGGCGACGCGGCGCTGCTGCCGGACTACTTCGCGCCGGAAGAGGTCAGCCTGATCTATATCAACTTCTGCGATCCCTGGCCCCCCAAGGGGCAGGCCAAGCGGCGGCTGACCCACCGGGGGTTTCTGGAGCTGTACCGGAAGGTGCTGAAGCCCGGCGGGCAGGTTCATTTCAAAACGGACAACCAGCCCCTTTTTGAGTTTTCTGTGCTGGAGTTCCCGGAGGCGGGATATGTCCTCAGCGATGTCACGCGAAATCTTCACCAGGACGGCCCTCAGGGCGTCATGACCGACTACGAGGCGAAATTCTACGAACAGGGCCTGCCCATCAACCGCTGCGTGGGGACCCTGACAGCGGCGGAGCCTTCCACGGTCGAATCCGCGCCGTCCTGAAAGGATGAAAAAAGTCCCGGTATCTTTGTGGGGATACCGGGACTTCTTATGCGCAGTTTTTTAAGCGGCCTTCTTGGCCATCTCCACCAGCTGCTTGAAAGCAGCCTCGTTGTTGACAGCCAGCTCGGCCAGCATCTTGCGGTCGATGGTCACGCCGGCGGTCTTCAGACCGTGCATGAAGGTGGAATAGTTCATGCCGTTCAGCTTGCAGGCGGCGCTGATGCGGGTGATCCACAGGCGGCGGAAATCCCGCTTCTTCAGGCGGCGGCCCACATAGGCGTAGGTGAGGGATTTCATCACCTGCTGGTTGGCCATTTTGAAGTGCTTGCTCTTGGCGCCCCAGTAGCCCTTGGCCATCTTCAGGACCTTGTTCCTTCTCTTGCGGGTCATCATCGCGCCCTTAACTCTTGCCATTGTAAAAGCCTCCTATTCTAAAGCGTATCGTATTTTCTTACTTGTAAGGAATCATCTTGCGGATGGCGGATTCGTTGGTCACGTCGGCATAGCCGCCCGCCCGCAGACGACGGGTACGCTTGGTATCCTTCTTGGTGAGGATGTGGCTCTTAAAGGCCTTGGCCCGCTTGACCTTGCCGGTCTTGGTCAGGTTGAATCTTTTCTTGGCACCGCTGTGGCTCTTCAGTTTCGGCATAATTGATTGACTCCTTCCGTATTCCTTTTGCAGTCGTAAACTTATTTCTTAGGGGAGAGGAACATGGACATGTTCCGGCCCTCCAGCTTGGCTCCCTTATCGACGTTGGCAATCTCGGCACACTGCTCTGCAAACTTGTCCAGGAGCTTCCGGCCGATGTCGGTATGGGCCATCTCCCGCCCGCGGAAGCGGACGGACACCTTCACCCGGTTGCCCTCGGTCAGGAACTTCTGCGCGTTCTTCAGCTTTACGTTGAAGTCGCCCACGTCGATGCCCGGGGACATGCGGATCTCCTTGATCTCAACTACGTGCTGGTTTTTCCGGGCCTCTTTTTCCCGCTTGCCCTGCTCAAACCGGAATTTCCCGTAGTCCATCAGCTTGCACACCGGCGGATTGGCCTGGGGTGAGATCTTCACCAGATCCATGCCCTTCTCATCGGCAATGCGCAGCGCCTCATCCGCAGACATGATCCCCAGCTGCTCGCCGTCGCTGCCGATCAGGCGCAGCTCCTTGTCACGAATGTCCTCATTCAGTTGATGCATAACAATGCTAATAGCCGAAGCACCTCCTTCAACATTTTGCCATGTAGCACGCAACACAAAATAAAAGCGCGGATGCAGCCTGGCACCCGCACGAACACACGCGCCCCTTTCAGGGACGCCGTCTGCCGTATAAACCTCTTCGCATTGCTGGAGGTGAGGCGGATGCACCCGGCCTTCTTTGTTGTCCTATATACTATACCAGCCTTTTTCCAAGTTGTCAAGGACCAATTTCCTCAAAAACCAACTTTTCTGCACCGGCAAAGCCGCCCGCAGAAGACCTTGATGGTATCTCCTGCGGGCGTTATGGAATCCGCTCAGATCTCGATCAGCTCATATTCCCTGCTGCCCACGCCGATTTTCTCCGCGTGTTCCAGGCAGGAGCGCCACTCAGATTCCGGGGTGGAGTTGGTAAAATGGTCATGGTGGTCATGGAAACCCGGAGAGGCCAGGTTTTTGGCCAGCTGGCTTCCCGGCATGGGCGCGGCCGCCAGGCAGGCATCCACGCAGGCCTGATCCAGCGCCAGCGCGTCGAAGGAGGCGAACATGCCCAAATTGGGCAGGATGGGCACATCGTTCTCCCCGTGACAGTCGCAGTTGGGGGATACGTCCACCACCAGGGAGATATGGAACTGGGGCCTCCCGTCCACCACGGCCTTGGTGTACTCCGCCATGCGGCAGTTGAGGACCTTCACCGCATTGGAGGAGGCGAAGGAAATGGCATCGAAGTTGCAGGCCCCCAGGCACCGTCCGCAGCCCACGCAGTGATCCAGGTCCACGGTCATCTTTCGTGCAGTCTCATCGAAAACCAGTCCCCCGTTGGCACACTCTCTCTGACAGCGCCTGCAGCCCCGGCAGAGTTCGGGATCAATCTGGGGCTGGCCGTTGTTGTGCTGCTCGCACTTACCGGCCCGGGAGCCGCAGCCCATGCCGATGTTCTTGATGGCTCCGCCGAAGCCGGTCATCTCGTGGCCCTTGAAGTGGGTGAGGCTGATGAACACATCCGCGTCCATGATGGCCCTGCCAATCTTAGCCTCCTTCACGTACTCGCCGCCCTGCACAGGCACCAGCACGTCGTCGGTACCCTTCAATCCGTCCCCGATCATGAGGGGGCAGCCCACCGTAAGAGGGGTAAAGCCGTTCTGCCATGCGCATTCCAGATGTTCCAGCGCATTTTTCCGGCTGCCGGGGTACATGGTGTTGCAGTCGGTAAGGAAGGGCTTGCCGCCCAGCTCCTTGACCACGTCCACTACCGCCCGGGCGTAGTTGGGGCGGAGGAAGCTGACGTTGCCCAGCTCACCGAAGTGCATCTTGATGGCGACAAATTTCCCCTCCATGTCCAGCTGGCCGATACCGGCCCTGCGCAGCAGTTTTTTCAGCTTGGTGGGCAGGCTGTCACCGTAAGCAGGGGTGTGGAAATCCGTGAAATAAACCTTAGAAGCGGACATATCGTACTCCTTTCCGGCTGTACCAGCCGTCACGTCCCGCGAATAAACGAACCAAACGTAAAGGGTCAGCAGGTGGCACCGCCGGTCATATGCAGCTCGGCGTCCAGAATCTGCTGCCTGCGCTCCAGCAGCTCATTGCCCAGCAGCTGAGCCTCCACATTTTCAAAGCCCAGGCGCTCGATGGTCTTGGCAAAGCGCTCTCCGGTTTTGCCCTGCTCCCGGAAGAGCAGAATGGCCTTCTCAATGACCGCCAGCGCCTCCTCCTTGTCGGTAAAGATCCTGCTGAGAGCCTGGCCCTGAGCTACCTTCTTGCCCCAGCGGCCGCCGATATAGATCTTGTAGCCATAGGTCCCCTCATCCAGAGCGTCGAAGTGGCAGGTACCGATGCAGCGTCCGCAGTTGTTGCAAACGTTCTTGTCGATCTCCAGCACGCCGTCCACCACTTTGGCCGCGCCCATGGGGCAGGTCTGGACCACGCCGCACTTTTTGCAGCCGTTGCACTCGTCGGGGTCCAGCCCGGGGATGCGCTGGCCGATGATGCCCAGGTCATTGAGGTCAGGCTTGACGCAGTTGTTGGGGCAGCCGCCCACGGCGATCTTGAACTTGTGGGGCAGCTTCACGCCCCGGTAGCCCTCATAGAAGCGGTGGTGGATCTCCTCGCTGATGGCGAAGGAGTCCAGCAGACCGTACTGGCAGGTAGTGCCCTTGCAGGCCACCACCGGACGGACCACGGACCCGGTGCCGCCGGTGACCAGTCCCTCCCTGGCGATATAGGCCTGAAACTCCTCGATTTTGTCGTAGGGGATGCCCTGGACCTCAATGGTCAGGCGGGTGGTAAAGGTGATGATGCCGTTGCCGAACTTTTCCGCCGCTTCGGCGATACATTTTTGCTGAGCGGCGGTTATTTTTCCGTTGACGGTGATGATTCTGCCTGAGAAGTTGTCTGTTCCTTTATTGGAGAGGAATCCCATTGCCTTGACGCGCTTTTCATCAAGGGCGCTGACGGTCAGTGTTGCCATTGTTTTTCTCCTTCTATTTGTAATCGTGTTGCAGTTCATTAAGCGGGTTCTGCCCTTTACCCCGGGGGCTTCTCGCCCCCGGACTCCTCGGGGACTTTTTG
>JAAZZJ010000219.1 GCA_014237695.1 Oscillospiraceae bacterium
CCCTGGAGGGCAGGCGGTTTTCTCCCATGCTGACGGCGCGGCTGCGGGACAGACACGTGGTCCGGCTGATCCGGACGGCCTTTGAGGAGGGCCGCAGGGAGGCCTGCCGCCGGATGTACGGGCGGGAGAGAAGCTCTGAGAATACCAGTACCGCCCCCTGAGGGACGGCGGTGAATCAACAGGAGGAAAATCATCATGGTGCAATTGTGGAAAAATGAGGCGGTTCAATGGCGGATGACGCTGTGCCCCGGCGGGAAAGCGGGCGCCCTGGAGATGGGGGAGCAGCCCAGAGAGCTGCTGGTACATCTGGGCGTCCGGGAGAAGCTGACGGCGGAGTCCCTCCGCTGTGCCGCTGCCAAGGCGGCGAAGCAGGTGGTTTCCCTGGGCGGCGGCAGCGTTCTGCTGGACGCTGCGCCGGCAGTGGAGGCCCTGGGAGAGGAGGGGCTGGCGGCGCTGGTCCAGGGGGCGGAGCTGGCCCTTTACCGCCAGGAAACCTGGAAGGAACCGGCGGAGGAAGAGAAGAAGGACGCGGCCCTGTACCTGACGGGAACAGAGGGGGTGGACGGCGCTGCTGTTCTGACGGAAACCCAGGTTCTGGACCGCTGGATCTGTTTCGCCCGGGATCTGGTCAACCGTCCCGCCAATAAGCTGACGCCTGCCATGCTGGCCCGGTGCATTGCAGAAACCGCGGAGAAAGCGGGAGTAGAGTGTCAGGTGCTGGACGAAAAGGAGACGCGGGCACTGGGAATGGAGGCCTTTCACGCCGTAGGAGACAGCTCCGCCAATCCGCCGCGGCTGATTGTGCTGCGCTGGCAGGGCGGAAAAGAGGGGGAGGCTCCCATCGCCCTGGTGGGCAAGGGCGTCACCTTCGACTCCGGCGGCTACAGTCTGAAGCCTGCCGGCAGTATGCGGGGCATGAAGGGGGACATGGCCGGCGGCGCGGCGGTCTGCGGCGCACTCTTCGCTCTGGCGGAAAACCGTGTGCCGGTGAACGCCGTGGCGGTGATCCCGGCGGTGGAGAACCGGATCTCTCCCGCCAGCTTCCTGCCGGACGATGTGATCGGCTCCATGTCCGGAAAGACCATCGAGATCGGCAGCACCGATGCCGAGGGGCGGCTGATTCTGGCGGATGCCATTACCTACGCCATTACCCGGGAGAAGGCCTGTAAGGTGGTAGATATCGCCACCCTGACAGGCGCTATGGCCCGGATGCTGGGAGGCGTGGCCGCCGGGGTCATGGCCAATGACGAGGCGTTTTATGCCAGACTCCAGTCCGCCGCAGAGCGCAGCGGGGAAAAATTCTGGCGCGCACCGGATTATCCGGAGTACAAAAAGCTCATCGAGTCCCCGGTGGCGGACCTGTATAACTCCAGCGACGGCTGCGGGGCCATCGCGGCAGGACTGTTTCTGGCAGCCTTTGCCGGAGAGACGCCGTGGCTCCATCTGGATATTGCCGGAACGGCCTGGTCGGGAAAGCTCAGCCAGCCCTACCAGCCCAAGGGGGCCACGGGTATGGGAGCCGCTACGCTCTATCAGCTTTGCAGGCTGCTGGGGGAAAAAGGATAAAAACCTTACCTGTGTTTACAACCGCTGCACGCCGTCTGGCAGGGGCCTTTACCGCCCTGCCGCGCGAAAAACTTTTCAAGTTTTTCATCGGGAAATGGTATAAGAGCAAACAAAAAATCGGAAGCCGTGAAAACGGCTTCCGATTTTTTGTTGCTTTTTTAGAAGGACAGATCAATTGGCGGGTTCACTCACGTCTACCGGAGCATCGGCGCCGCCGAAGAGGATCGTGCGTACGGGCTCCTCTTCCGCTTCCTCCGGAGCAGCCTCCTCATAGGTGGGTTCCGGATAGACGGACTCCTGGGGTTCCGGATCGGGAACCACCGCCTCGGCCATGGTGCGGTAGGCGTCGATGCCCGCACCGGCGGGGATCAGCTTGCCGATGATGACGTTCTCCTTCAGGCCAACCAGGTGGTCCACCTTGCCCTTGATGGCGGCTTCGGTGAGGACCTTGGTGGTCTCCTGGAAGGACGCGGCGGACAGGAAGGACTCGGTGGCCAGGGAGGCCTTGGTGATGCCCATCAGCAGCTGGGTGACCTCGGCCTCCCGCAGGGGCTCGCCGTCTTCCCGGACCTCGCCGGCGGCGGTGCGCTGGCGGACGCTTTCGTTGGCCTCGTACAGCTCCAGTACGTCCACCATCGCGCCGGAGAGCAGGCCGGTGTCCCCGGCGTCCTCCACACGGCACTTGCGCATCATCTGGCGGACGATGACTTCGATATGCTTGTCGTTGATGTCCACGCCCTGTTGGCGGTACACGCGGAGAACCTCCTGAATGAGGTAGTTGTGGACAGCGGATGCGCCCCGGGTGCGCAGGACGTCGTGGGGGTTCAGCGCGCCATCATTGAGGGCGGCGCCCTTTTCCACTAGATCGCCATCGTTGACCCGCAGGCCGGTGTGGGGCACGGCATAGATCTTGGTCTCACCATCGTCGGCTACCACGTGGATGTTCAGCAGGGAGCCCTTGTGGCTCTCCTCGAACCGCAGGCGGCCGCCGATTTCCGCCAGCGTCGCCATCTTCTTGGGCTTCCGGGCCTCGAAGAGTTCCTCAACGCGGGGAAGACCCTGGGTGATGTCGCCGCCGGCCACGCCGCCGGTGTGGAAGGTACGCATGGTCAGCTGGGTGCCCGGCTCACCGATGGACTGGGCGGCAATGATACCGACGGCCTCGCCGGTGCCCACGGGCTTGCCGGAGGCCAGGTTCATGCCGTAGCACTTGGCGCACACGCCGCTCTTGGCCCGGCAGGTCAGCACCGTGCGGATCTCCACGCGGGTGATGCCCCGGTCCTCCAGCAGCTTGGCGTCCTCCTCGTCCAGCATCCGGTCGGCAGGGCAGAGGACCTCTCCGGTGGCGGGGTCCACGATGTCGTTCACCGGGAAGCGGCCCCGGAGGCGCTCGGCGAACTTCTCGATCACCTGGCCGTTCTCGCTGATTTCTTCTACCCAGATGCCCTCATTGACACCACAGTCCTCCTCGCGGATGATGACCTCCTGGGAGACGTCCACCAGACGGCGGGTCAGGTAACCGGAGTCCGCAGTACGCAGGGCGGTGTCCGCCATGCCCTTCCGGGCGCCTCGGGAGGAGATGAAATACTCCAGCACGCTCAGGCCCTCACGGAAGTTGGACTTGATGGGGATCTCGATGGTCCGGCCGGCGGTGTTGGCCATCAGGCCGCGCATGCCCGCCAGCTGGCGGATCTGCTTCATGGAACCGCGGGCGCCGGAGGTTGCCATCATATAGATGGGGTTCAGCTCGTCCAGATTGTGCTGCAGGGCGTCGGTCACGTCCTCGGTGGTCTTTTCCCACTCGCTGACCACGGCGCGGTAGCGCTCGTCGTTGGTCATGAAGCCCATCTTGTACTCGTTTTCAATGTCCACCACCCGCTTCTCCGTCTCGTGGATCAGCTCGTACTTCTTCTGGGGGACGGACATGTCGTAGATGGAGATGGTGATCGCGCCCCGGGTGGAGTATTTGTAGCCTGTAGACTTGATGTTGTCCAGCACCTCGCTGGCCACGGTGAAGCCGTGGGAGCGGATGGTCCGGTCCACGATCTTCCCCAGTTCCTTCTTGCCGCAGGTCATGTTGACCTCGTAGTCGCAGACATGTTCCGGGTCCTCCCGGTCCACGAAGCCCAGGTCCTGAGGGATGTTCTGGTTGAAGATGATCCGGCCCGGGGTGATCTCTACCAGCTTCTGATAGGACACACCCTTGTACTGGAAGGAACGGCGCACCCGGATGGGGGCGTGGATGCCAACCACGCGGTCGTTGTAGGCCAGCATAACCTCGTCCTCGTTCACGAACACCTTACCCGCGCCGGGCTCCTTGTCGTTGACGTAGGTGAGGTAGTAGGAGCCCAGCACCATGTCCTGAGAGGGAACGGTAACGGGGCCGCCGTCCTGGGGCCGCAGGAGGTTGTTGGCGGAGAGCATCAGCAGCCGGGCCTCGGCCTGAGCCTCGGCGGACAGAGGCACGTGAACGGCCATCTGGTCGCCGTCGAAGTCGGCGTTGAAAGCGGTACAGGTCAGGGGGTGGAGCTTGATGGCCCGGCCCTCCACCAGCACCGGCTCGAAGGCCTGGATGCCCAGGCGGTGGAGGGTGGGGGCGCGGTTGAGCATGACGGGGTGGTCCTTGATGACCACGTCCAGGGCGTCCCAGACCTCGGCACGGCCTTTATCCACCATCTTCTTGGCGGATTTGATGTTATTGGCGGCCCCGTCCTCCACCAGCTTTTTCATGATGAAGGGACGGAACAGCTCCAGGGCCATCTCCTTGGGCAGGCCGCACTGGTAGATCTTCAGCTCGGGGCCGACAACGATGACGGAACGTCCGGAGTAATCCACCCGCTTGCCCAGCAGGTTCTGACGGAAGCGGCCCTGCTTGCCCTTGAGCATGTCGGAGAGGGATTTGAGGGCCCGGTTGTTGGCGCCGGTGACGGCCCGGCCGCGGCGGCCGTTGTCGATGAGGGCGTCCACGGCCTCCTGGAGCATCCGCTTCTCGTTGCGGACAATGATGTCCGGGGCTTTGAGCTGAATGAGCCGCTTGAGGCGGTTG
>JAAZZJ010000021.1 GCA_014237695.1 Oscillospiraceae bacterium
GGCTGATGCTCTTTGTGACCTTTAACGACGTGATGAAGCTCTTCGGAGGAGGCGGGGCCCAATGACAAAGCGGATCATGGTGGGGAACGTCCCCGTGGGGGGCGGCGCGCCCATCTCTATCCAGTCCATGTGCAATACTAAGACCCATGACGTTCCCGCCACCGTGGACCAGATTCATCATCTGGAGGCGGCGGGGTGCGAGATTGTTCGGGTGGCGGTGCCGGATATGGCGGCGGCGAAAGCCATCGGGGCCATCAAAAGCCGAATCCATGTCCCACTGGTTGCGGACATCCACTTTGACTACAGGTTGGCTCTGGAGTGCGCCGCTCAGGGGATCGACAAGATCCGGATCAATCCCGGCAACATCGGCGGGGAGGATCGGGTGAAGGCGGTGGCGGACGCCTGCCGGGAGGGGCACATCCCTATCCGCATCGGCGTCAACGGCGGATCGCTGGAAAAGGAGCTTTTGAAAAAGTACGGCGGCGCTGCGCCGGAGGCTCTGGTGGAGAGCGCATTGGGCCACGCCGCCCTGCTGGAGAAGTTCGACTTTACGGATATCTGCATCTCCGTCAAATGCTCCTCTGTCCCGGTGACCATGGGAGCTTACCGGCTGCTCAGTGAGAAATGCCCCTATCCTCTGCATCTGGGAGTCACTGAGGCGGGGACGCCGGATATGGGCATGGTGAAGTCCGCCATGGGCATCGGCGGCCTGCTGTGTCTGGGGGTGGGGGACACCCTCCGGGTGACCCTGACGGCGGACCCGGTGGAGGAGGTCTATGCCGCGAAAAAGATTCTTCTGGCCGCCGGGCTGCGGCAGGAGGGACCGAATATCATTGCCTGTCCCACCTGCGGTCGGACCAATATCGACCTCATCCCCATGGCGGAGGAGGTGGAGCGCCGTCTGGCGGGCTGCACAAAGCCCATTACCGTGGCGGTGATGGGCTGCGCGGTGAACGGACCCGGCGAGGCTTCCGCCGCCGACGTGGGCATTGCCGGCGGAAATGGGGAGGGGCTCCTGTTCCGCAAGGGGGAGATCCTCCGGAAGGTGCCTCAGGACAGGCTGGTGGACGCCCTGCTGGAGGAGATTGGCAAATTGTAATTGAAAGTTTTTTCAAATCCGGGGAACAATTTCATTATCTGTCCGTCTAACAGGCAGTCCGATTGACGGACGAATGAAAAAGACCTATGGAGGTACACATGAAAAAACTGACGAGTATTTTGCTGAGCATGACCCTGATCCTGACCCTGGCTGCCTGCGGCGGCGGAGGGAACGGCGGGCAGAATAAGGAAGCCCCCGACCTGAACCAGTACTATGAGGACTTCATGGCATCCCTTGGCGCGGACAATCAGCCCGCCATGGGAGATGTAGAGGGGGAGCAGCTCGCTGCTGTTTATCCTGGTCTGGAGAACTACGCTACAAAGCAGGCTGTGCTGAAGATGGCGATGATCTCCGCCGTGGCCTTTGAGTTCGCTCTGGTGGAGCTGGAGAATGAGGCCGACGCGAAAGCGGTGGCGGACATCTTCCAGGCCCGGATCGACTACCAGATCGAGAACGGGGCGTTCTATCCCATGACGCTGGAGGGCTGGGAGCAGGCCGAGATTGTTACCCAGGGGAACGTGGTCGCCCTTATCGTCGCCCAGGGGAGTCAGGATCAGGCGGTGGATGCGTTCAACGCGCTGTTTGCGTAAGGAATAACGGGGGCATACATGCGGGAGCGCGTGTATGCCCTCTTTTACAGGAGAGAGAAGCAATATGATCTTTTCCAGTCTGCCCTTTCTGTTTTTCTATCTCGTGGCCGTGCTGGCCGTCTACAAGCTCTCGCCATTGAAGCTGCGCAATCTCATCCTGCTGGTGGTGAGCCTCTTTTTCTATGGCTGGGGAGAACCGGTCTACATCATTATCATGCTGCTGTCCATCGTGGTGGACTACGTCCACGGGATGCTGGTGGAGCGCTGGCGGGAGGATGACCGGAAGGCCCGGCGGGCGGTGGCGTCCTCGGTGTTCTTCAATCTGGCCATACTGGTGTTTTTCAAATACTGGGACTTTATTGCCGGCAACTTAAACGCTCTGACGGGGCTGCAGCTGCCGGTGCTGGGGCTGCCTCTGCCTATCGGCATCAGCTTCTACACCTTCCAGACCATGAGCTACACCATCGACGTCTACCGTCAGGACGCGCCGGTGCAGAAGAATCCCATCGTCTTTGGCGCGTATGTAACACTGTTCCCCCAGCTCATCGCCGGTCCCATTGTACGCTATAAATCCGTGGCGGATCAGCTGGAGGAGCGGAGGGAGGATCTGGACAAATTCGTCTCCGGCGTCCGGCGCTTCACCGTGGGCGCGGCGAAGAAGGTCCTTCTTGCCAACGCTATTGGCCAACTGTGGGATCAATCCTTGGCATCCCAGAATCTGACGGCTGTCGGGGCGTGGCTGGGGCTGGCGGCTTATGCTTTTCAGATCTACTTTGACTTTTCCGGCTACAGCGACATGGCTATCGGTCTGGGGCGGATGTTCGGGTTCGAATTTCTGGAGAACTTCAACTATCCCTATATCTCCAGGTCTGTGGTGGAATTCTGGAAGCGGTGGCATATCTCTCTGACCACCTGGTTCAGGGAGTATGTGTACTTTCCTCTGGGAGGCAACCGGGTCCCGAAATGGAAATGGATCCGGAATATCCTGATCGTCTGGACCCTCACCGGCATCTGGCACGGCGCGGGATGGAATTTCCTGCTGTGGGGCCTGTACTACGGGGCGTGGATGCTGGCGGAACGGCTGTTTCTGGGGAAGTGGCTGGAGAAGCTGCCCGGGGCGGTCCGGCATATCTACACCATGTTCATCGTCCTCATTGGCTGGGCCCTGTTCGCCGTGGAGGACATGGGGCGGCTGGGGGCCTATTTCAGCTCCCTCTTCGGCGGCGGAGGCTGGTTCAGCGCCGTGGATGGCTACCGGCTGCGGACGTATCTGCCTACGCTGGTGATCCTGATCGTCGGCTCCACGCCCCTGATGGGGAAGCTGTGGGACAGGCTGGGGGAGAGGACCCGCGCGGTTTTGCAGCCCCTGCTGGTACTGGGGGCGCTGATCCTCTGTACTGCGTCTCTGGTAGATGCGGGGTATAACCCGTTCCTGTACTTCCGGTTTTGAGAGGGGGAGATGTATTTATGAAGCAGGATAACAGAAAAATTGCCAGGATATCCCAGGTTGTCACAGCCGTTCTGTTCTGTGCTTTTCTGGCGGGCTTCGGTCTGCTGCACATCCTTCTGCCGGACCGGACCTTCTCTCCAGTGGAGAATCGTACCTTGTCCAGTATGCCGGACTTCTCCTGGTCCGCCTTGGTGGACGGCAGCTATACTTCCAGGTTGGAGAAATATCTGGAGGACCAGTTCCCCCTCCGGGACGGCTGGATGGGGCTGAAAAACCGGTACGAGTATCTGCTGGGCAAGCGGGAGTTTCATGGGGTGTATCTCTGTGGGGACAGGCTGATCCACAAGATTGAGGACGCCAGCCGGGCGGAGCAGAATATCGCCTATCTTCAGAAGCTGACGGAATTGACGGATATCCCGGTTTATCTGGGACTGATCCCCACGGCGGCGGAGGTCTATCGGGACCAGCTGCCCGCTGGGGCGGAGAATTTCGATCAGGCGGCTTATCTGAAGAAGGTCCGGGAGAGCGTCCCGGACGCCGTCTGGGTGGATATGGAGAAATGGATGGACGGCGCGTCCGGCGTATCTCTGTTCTACCGCACGGACCACCACTGGACCAGCGCCGGCGCGTGGCACGGGTACGCGGCCCTGATGGAGGCCATGGGGGAGCCCTTCGAGCCTCTGGGAACGCCGGAGACCGTATCTGAGAATTTCTACGGCACGCTCTATTCCTCCTCAGGCGTCCACTGGCTTGCGCCGGACACCATTGAGCGTTATGTCTCCGGGGAAAGCGTTACCGTGGAGAACTTCGAGAAAGGGGAGACCCACGGGCTGTATGTGGACAGCTTTCTGGGGGAGAAGGACAAGTATGCCTCCTTCCTTGGGGGCAACACGCCGCTGTATATCATTCGGAATCCGGAGGCTGCCTCTGAGGAGAAGCTTCTGGTCGTCAGGGACAGCTACAGTGATGCCATGGCACCGTTTTTGAGCCAGTATTTTGCGGAGATACACCTGGTCGATCTGCGGTATTACCGTACCTCTGTGGTGGAGTACGCCAGGGAGAACGGCATGGACCGGATCTTTGTCTGCTACAGTGTGGAGAATTTTGTGAAGGATCTGGATGCTGTTTTCATGGGACGGTAGATCGTTCTTTTCGTTATCCCGGGGGCTTCTCGCCCCCGGACTCCTCGGGTACTTTTTGTGTGAACAAAAAGTACCCAAAAAGTCACTTAAACCTGCGGTTTAAGAATCCCTTTCTCGGCTTTACCTGTCCGGCAAATCCTCGGCGGGGGCCAAAGGACTGTGCGGCAGAGTTTCTGGTCAGGCGAAGCCTCCGAATTTCCAGTCCTCCTTCTGCCGCTCTGGCACTTGTAGAACTCCGGCTGACGCCCTTTCAAAGAGAGACTGCCTGCAAGGGGCACGTGGTCTAACGGTACATTCTGCAAACTTGTACCCAAAGTACTGTTTTGAAAAATAGGCAAAATAGGTGTTGACAATTCGGACCCCAAGTTATAGAATTAACTTGTGCCCCAAGATGGAGGTGAAGTTATTTGGCACGAAAAAAACCGGGCCCTCATCCAGAGAAACCGCTGGACACTCAAATTAAAACCCGAGCGGACAAGGAAACAATGGAAAAGATTGAGTATTGCATGGCAAAACTCAATATCACACGCTCTGAGGTTTTACGGCGCGGTGTTCACAGTCTGTATGAGAGCCTACAGGAAAAATAAGGGAAGCGGCGCTTTCCCGCAAAGAATCCCGCCACTTCCCCAGCCGATTATTGCCCAAAGGCAAAACGACGTAAATAGTATATCATGCGTCGGCTTCCCTTTCAAGCAATATCGGACAAAAAAAGAAAGGAATGTTCAAACATGGAAAATATTCTGGAAATACTTTATGACCTGCCCCGTGAAAAACCTCCCGAGCAGGACTCGCCCCTTGCCAGAGCGGCGCGTATCCGAAGCGAACATCTGAAATTGCTCACCGCGTCCATGACGGAGGAGCAGAAGGAACTGCTGGATACGTACCTGGAAGCGAGAAGCAAAGTCGATGACATGATGGACTTTGACCGTTTCCGGTTCGCGTTCCATTTCGGGGCGCAGCTTATGGCGGAGCTGATTCAGGGCAGGGCTGATGTGCTGTGAGAAAAACGACTGACCGGACAGAAAATTGAATCACGTGCAGAGGGAGGATCGCCATCTGGCGGTCCTCCCTCTGCACGGGGCTGGCGAAGCACGGACAAACGTTCCCTTTTTCCTCTTGCTATTGCAGAAAAAGTTTGGTATACTGATTTTTACGCAAATCAATCATCGGAGGAACACATGGCGGCAGAAAAAAAGCAAAGCTACGGCAACGACTCCATCAGCGCCCTGAAGGGCGCCGACCGGGTGCGCAAGCGCCCCGGCGTCATCTTCGGCTCCGACGGCCTGGAGGGCTGTGAACACGCCGTTTTTGAAATTTTATCCAACTCCATCGACGAGGCCCGGGAGGGCCACGGCAGGCTTATTACCGTCACGCGCTATCTGGATCACAGCGTGGAGGTGGAGGACCAGGGCCGGGGCTGCCCGGTGGACTGGAACGAAAAGGAAAAACGCTGGAACTGGGAGCTGGTCTTCTGCGAACTCTACGCCGGAGGCAAGTACGGCAACAACGAGGGCGAGAATTACGAGTTCTCCCTGGGCCTCAACGGCCTGGGCTCCTGCGCCACCCAGTACGCGTCCGACTACATGGACGTCACCGTCTGGCGGGACGGCTTCGAGTACCAGCTCCGCTTCCGGAAGGGCGAAGTCGTGGGCAAAAAGGGCCAGGAGCTGCAAAAGACCCCCCTGACCCGGAAAAAGACCGGCACCCGTACCCGCTGGCTCCCGGATCTGGAGGTATTCACCGATATCGACATCCCGCCCGAGTATTTTGCCGGGATCATGAAGCGGCAGGCGGTGGTCAACGCGGGCATCACCTTCCGTCTGCGGGTGGAGACCACGGCGGGAAAATTTGAGACCACGGAATTTCTCTATGAGAACGGCATCGCGGACTATGTCCGCGAGCTGGCGGGAGAGAATCCCCTGACGGACCCGGTGTATTGGGAGACGGAACGGCGGGGCCGGGATCGGGCGGACAAGGACGAGTACAAGGTAAAGCTCAGCGTATCCTGCTGCTTCTCCAACAAGGTGGCGGTCATTGAACACTATCACAACTCCAGCTGGCTGGAACACGGCGGCAGTCCTGAGAAGGCCGCCAAACTGGCTTTTGTAGGAGCCATCGACGCCTGGCTGCGGCAGAACAACAAGTACCAGAAAAACGAGAGCAAAATCACCTGGGCAGATATTGAGGACTGTCTGGTGCTGGTGAGCAGCAACTTCTCCACCCAGACCAGCTACGAGAACCAGACGAAAAAGGCCATCACCAATAAGTTCGTCCAGGACGCCATGGCGGAGTTCCTGAAAAGCCGTCTGGAGATCTATTTCATCGAGAACCCCAACGACGCGGTGCGCATCGCCGAGCAGGTCCTCATCAACAAGCGTTCCCGGGAGCAGGCGGAGAAGGCCCGGCTGAACGTGAAAAAAAAGCTCTCCGGCTCCATTGATATCGCCAACCGGGTGCAGAAATTCGTGGACTGCCGGACCAAGGACGTGTCCCGCCGGGAGATCTACATCGTGGAGGGCGACTCCGCCCTGGGCAGCGTCAAGCTGAGCCGGGACGCGGAATTTCAGGGCATTATGCCCGTCCGGGGCAAGATCCTCAACTGCCTGAAGGCGGACTACGCCCGGATCTTCAAAAGCGAGATCATCACCGACCTGATGAAGGTCCTGGGCTGCGGCGTGGAGGTCCAGAATAAACATGTGAAGGACCTCAGCACCTTCGACCTGAACAACCTCCGGTGGTCCAAGGTGGTCATCTGCACCGACGCCGACGTGGACGGCTACCAGATCCGCACCCTGATCCTGACCATGCTCTACCGCCTGTGTCCCACCCTGATTCAGGAGGGCTACGTCTATATCGCCGAATCCCCCCTCTTCGAGATCACCTGCGGGGAAAAGACCTGGTTCGCCTACTCCGAGAAGGAGAAGAGCGAGATCGTGAAAAAGCTGGAAGGCAAAAAGGTCAAGATAGACCGCTCCAAGGGTCTGGGCGAGAACGACCCGGACATGATGTGGCTGACCACCATGAATCCGGAGACCCGGCGGCTCATCAAGGTCATGCCCACCGACGCGGAGGCCACCAGCTATATGTTCGAGCTTCTGGAGGGCGATAACCTCCAGGGCCGGAAGGAGCATATCGCCAACGAGGGGCACCGGTTCCTGGACCTGGCGGATATCTCGTAATCCCACCGCCGGAGGGCGGCATCCAAATAAAGCACAAATAAGGAAGGAGAATATGTTATGAAAAAATGGATTTCCCTGTTTCTGACCCTGATGCTGGCGCTGGCCGTGGCCGCGCCGGCCGCGGCGGCGGACACCGCCGTCATCGGCGGCGCCGGCGGCCCCACCGCCATCTTTGTCACCACCCCCAAAGGCGGCTCCACCGCCGCCCCCGCCCGTCCATCCGGCGTGTCCGTCCAGGTGAACGGCGAAAACGTGACCTTCCCCAACGCCTCCCCCGCGGTCATCAACGGCCGCACCATGGTTCCCATGCGGGCCGTTCTGGAGGCCCTGGGCGCAACGGTGGACTATGACGGCGAGACCGGGACCGTCCAGGCCAGGCTGGGGGACGTCACCCTCACCCACGTTATCGGCACCGACGCCATCCAGACCGCCTCCGGCGAAAAGCTGACCATGGACACCACCTCCTACACGAAGAACGGCAGCACGCTGGTGCCCCTGCGCTTCTTCTCTCAGGCTCTGGGCTATGAGGTCTACTGGGACGAGGGCGCCCACACCGCCGTAGTCATCGACAAGGCCTCCGCCATCGCCGAAATCGACAAAAGCTTCACCATCCTCAACGATCTCCAGTCCAGACAGACCGAGGCGCTGGACGGCGATCTGGCCATCGACATGGACTTCTCCGGCGAGGCCAAGCTCCTGGATTCCATCAACGGCGACCGGACCCTGCCCTTCTCCATGAAGCTGTCCGCCATCTGCGGCTCCGAGGCCATGAACGCCGAGGGGTCCATGGACCTGTCCGCCCTGGCTGCTCTAATGAAGGAGGACCTGGGGGAACAGGCCGAAGCCATGGAGGCTATGCTGAAGGATCTGTCCTTCAAGATGATCTGCGGTGAGTCCATGTGGATGCAGATCCCCGCCCTCACGGACCTGCTGGCCCAGAGCGGAGCGGCCCTGCCCGAGGGCGAGGTGTGGCTGAAGACCGCCGGTATGCCTGCCCTGAGCGCCATGGGCATGAACGCCGGTTCCTCCACCATCGGCGGCGCTCTGTACGCGCTGGCGGAGATGGCGGACGCCGAGGTGCCCGTGAACATCTACAAGGACCTGACTGAGGCCGCCCGGCTCCTGACTTCGGTCATGGGCGACAAGACCTTCACCAAGACCGGCGAGGACTACTCCTGGAAGCTGGACGAGGCCAAGACCGCCCAGCTGGCGGAGGCCCTGGGCGCTTCCGCTGTTGATTTCCCCTTCACCATGGAAATGACCGTCAAGGCCGACGGCAGCAGCTCTTTCTCCATGGAGCTTGCCATCGCAGAGGACCCCATCGCCGTCTCCATGACCCTCAGCGGTACCTCCAGTAAGACCGAGTCCGCCGTCAAGGGCCGGCTCCAGGTGAAGAACGTCTGTGACGTGACCTTCCAGGGCTCCTCCAAGATATCCGCCAGTGACAAAGCCCCCGTCACCGCGCCTCCCGCGGATGCCGCAGTCATTGACTTGGATAACTATGCCGCCGCTCCCCTGACCGGAGCGGATCTGGGCATCATCGGCGGGGCCGACGGCCCCACCGCCATCTTTGTTACCGCCGCCTGAGCGGAAGCACCGACTCCATTACGGGATACCGGCTGTACGCCTTCGCGTACAGCCGGTATCCCCCGGTCAATAAGGAAAACGCGCTATGCCTAAGAAGAAGACCCCCGATGAAAACAAGCCAAAAGTAAATAATCCCAACGTCATGGGCCTCCGGGCCGAGGTGCTGGAGCAGCTCATCACCGACACCATGGAGACCAATTTCATGCCCTACGCCATGTCGGTGATCCTCTCCCGGGCCATCCCGGAGATCGACGGCTTCAAGCCCTCCCACCGGAAGCTGCTCTACACTATGTATAAGATGGGCCTCCTCACCGGGGCCCGGACCAAGTCCGCCAATATCGTGGGCCAGACCATGCGCCTCAACCCCCACGGGGACGGCCCCATCTACGACACCATGGTCCGCCTCTCCAAAGGCTACGGGGCCCTTCTCCATCCCTTCGTGGACTCCAAGGGCAACTTCGGCAAGGTCTACTCCCGGGACATGGCCTACGCCGCCAGCCGGTACACCGAGGCCAAGCTCTCCCCCATCTGTCAGGAGCTGTTCCGCGACCTGGATCAGGACGCGGTGGACTTCGTGGACAACTACGACAACACCATGAAGGAGCCCTCCCTGCTGCCCACCACCTACCCCAACCTTCTGGTCTCCGCCAACCAGGGCATCGCCGTGGGCATGGCGTCCCAGCTGTGCGGCTTCAATCTGGCGGAGGTCTGCGATGCCACGGTCGCCTACCTGAAAAACCCTGCGTGCGATCTCTCCTCCATTCTGGTGGGCCCCGACTTCCCCACCGGCGGCGAGGTGATCTACGATCAGGCCGCCCTTGAGGAGGTCTACCGCACCGGCAGAGGCTCCATCAAAATCCGGGGCAAGTACCGCTACGTCAAGAGCGAGAATCTGGTGGAAATTTACGAGATCCCCTATACCACTACCGTGGAGGCCATTCTGGACAAGGTGGCGGAGCTGATTAAGTCCGGCAAGCTGAAAGAGATCAACGATATGCGGGACGAGACCGACCTGAACGGTCTGAAGCTGACCATCGACCTCAAGCGGGGCGTGGACCCGGACAAGCTCATGGCCCGGCTCTATAAATCGACGACCCTCCAGGACTCCATCTCCTGTAACTTCAACGTCCTGATCGCCGGGACCCCCAAGGTCCTTGGCGTCCGGGAGCTGCTGGAAGAGTGGTGCGCCTGGCGTACCGGGTGCGTCCGGCGGCGGGTGTACTTCACTCTGGGGAAGAAGAAGGACAAGCTCCACCTCCTTAAGGGCCTCAAACGCATCCTGCTGGACATCGACAAGGCCATCACGATCATCCGGGAGACGGAGAACGAGGCCGACGTGGTGCCCAACCTGATGATCGGCTTCGGCATCGACCAGATCCAGGCGGAGTACGTGGCCGAGATCAGACTGCGCAACATCAACAAGGAGTATATCCTCAAGCGGGTCCAGGAGGAGCAGGCCCTCCGGGACGAGATCGACGATCTGGAGGATCTGGTGGGCGACCCCAGGCGGATCAAAAAGCTGATAACCGGCGAGCTGGAGGCGGTCAAAAAGAAATACGGCCAGCCCCGCCTCACCTCCATCGTCTACGAACACGAGATTACCGCCTACAACGAGGAGGACGAGACGCCGGACTACCCGGTGACGGTGTTCCTGTCCCGCCACGGGTATTTCAAGAAGATCACCCCCCAGTCCCTGCGGATGGCGGACGTGCAGAAGTACAAGGAGGAGGACGGCCCCAGCCAGTCCTTCGAGACCACAAACAGGGCGGAGGTGATGTTCTTCACCAACCGCCAGCAGGTCTATAAATGCCGCCTCAGCGAGTTTGACGACAGCAAGGCCAGCCTTCTGGGGGACTATCTCCCCTCCAGGCTGGGTATGGACCAGGAGGAGAGCGTGGTGCGCATGATCCTGCCGGGGGACTACTCCGGCGCGCTGCTGTTCTTCTTCGAGAACGGCAAGGCGGCCCGTGTGGACCTCTCCGCCTACGCCACCACCTCCAACCGCCGGAAGCTGACGGGAGCCTACAGCGACAAAAGCCCCCTGTCTGCCCTCCTGCACCTGACGGAGGACCGGGAGCTGGCCCTGTATTCCACGGAGCCCCGGGCGCTGATTTTCAATACCGCCCTTCTCTCCCCCAAATCCACCCGCACCACCCAGGGCGTCCAGGTCATGACCCTGAAGCCCAAGTATCATTTGAGCGAGGTCAAGCCGGTGGAGGACACCTCCATCACCAACCTGCCCCGCTACCGCTGCCGCAGCATTCCGGCGGCGGGGGCCCTCCTCAAAGAGGAGGACGGGGAGCAGATGAGATTGCTGTAAGTCCCAATTCGACTTCGTGTTCCCGGTGAATCACAATGGGTAAATATGCATAGGCTGGTATAAGAATGAATGATTTAATTAAAAACATTGATAAACTTCATACAACAGCAATGGGTGTAGAGCGAATAAAAAGGAACTGCCAAATTGAAACAGACGATGTTGTCCAATGGAGCGGGGTGCAGATTCTGGACAAAAATGCTAAAATTGAAAGGATCGGAAAGAACTGGTATATTTTCACAGGTCACTACAAAATTACTGTGAACTAATATAGCTATACAATAATTACTGCGCACAGAGTTGAAGCATAATCTGTATAATTCGGATGAATGAATTATTATACACTAAAGTCTAGAATCAAGGCGTTAGGAACACAGAAGCGAATTGGGAGTGCTGTAAAAAGCAGAAGAAAATGATCGCCGCCGCCGTCAACGCCATTCGGAAGGAGTGATGGTATGGAAGAACTGACATTCCGCTCTTCCCTGACCCCGGAAGAAATTGAGAAGAATTTTCAGGATATGGATTTTTTTCCGGTATGATGACGGGGCTGGAGGAGGCTCTGGCTCACGCCAAGGGCCAGGCTGCGGCGGACGCCCTTGTGCGTAAACGCACCCTGCCGGTCATCAACGTTTCGGAAATACGGGAATCCCTCGCCATGACGCAGAAGGACTTTGCCGCCGTGCTGGGCGTTTCCCGCCGCACGGTAGAGGCGTGGGAGAGCGGCCGGAGCAATCCGACCCCCACGGCGAAAAAGCTCATGTTTCTGATCCAGGGAGACCACTCCCTGCTCGAGCGGCTGTAATACTTTTTCTCGAGAGAAAAAGTATCAAAAAGAGTTTTCCGTTCGAGCCTGAAACCATTGCTGTTCCCAGATTTCTGCCCGGTGACGGCAATATGCTTTTCATCGGGGACTGGTCTCAGCGCATAGAAGACCCCGGCCCGGGCATACGCCCGGGCCGGGTACTATCATTTTTACGACAGCCGAACCGTTTGTCCAAACAGTTCCACCGCCTTTATGGTTGCCGGATCAATGATTTTCTCCGGGCTGAACAGCAGCCGGCCCGTTTCACCCTCTCGGTCCAGGGAATAGTAGGACAGCACCAATGAGTACTCACCCTCCTGCATCTCCACACGGGTCCCATCCTCCGCAAGCAGCGCAACGCCGCGCTCCTTGTCCTCCCAGATGGTATCCTTGACTTCCCGCAGGCTTTCCTCCCCCTCTGTCAGATCGACCATTACAGAAATAGGCGAAACATATACGGATGTGAGATACACTGTATGTCCGTCAATAGCGAGCGGCAGACTGACAGGGCAGAATATCCCGGAGTCTTCCTCCGAAAGCCGGACTGTAAAGTTCCAGCTTCCCTGCAGAACTTCCTGCTCACAGATATTGTCCTTGAAAAGACCCTCAAAGCGGAACTTGATTTTCGCGCCCAGCAGATTTACGTCATGGCTGCTGGATTGCAGCGTCATCAGCAGGGTAAGCTTGTTGTCCGCCGGGTCCTCATCCTCCATCAGTATCCAGCCTGTCCCCCAGGAGCTGTTGATTTCCTTGCCATTGGGATCAAAGGCCCACTGGAAGTCGTTCATCTTATAAAAATCTTCGCTTAGTACCGTCCCCTCCGGCGCGGTCAGGTCCATCAGGAGCATCACGTTGCACCGGTCCGCCAATACCTGGCGGAGCCTGAGGGTACTGCCGTTACTGGTTTTTTCCATATTCAGCGGCACAGCGGACGGATACAGCAGCGTCTCATTTTCCGGCTCAGCGCCCAGGTACGACAGCAGCTCCGGTTCTACCGCCGCCGCTATGGCGAAGGCGCATAATGTCAGCAGCATAGCGGCTGCGACGGAAAAAATGGCAGTCAGCTTTCTGTTTTTTCTCATAGGCCGTTTCTCCTTTTCTTCACGCAGGAGGTCCGCCAGTATAGCCTCCTCCCGCTCAGGAGAGAGCTTCACCCGGTCAAACACCCGGTTCAGTTTTGTATTCTCCATACTCGCCGTCCTCCTCCAATAAATCTTTCAGCCTGCGGCGGGCCCTGCACAGCCAGGACCGGACGGTAGACGGATTCTTCCCCATCAGCTCCGCCGTCTCCCCGGTGCTGTACCCCTGGTAGTAATGGAGGTACAGCGCCATTTTTTCATGCTCCGGCAGAGTGAGGATCAGCTCCCACAGCTCCCCGTCCGACCGCTGCTCCCAGGTCAGGTTGTCCAGCTCCGTCCCGTCCGCCCGCCTGGTGCGCCACCAGTGCCGCAGCTGGTTTTTGCACTCATTCCGGGCGGTGACGATGAGCCAGGCCCTCTCGTGGTCCGGACCACCGAAAGGCTCGTCCCGCTCCATCGCCCTGCGGAACACGGTCTGAACGGCGTCCTCCGCGTCCGGCGCGTTTTTCAGCAGCATCAGGCCGATCTGATAGACCATGCCCGCGTACCGCCTGTAGAGGCTGGCCACCTCCTCTGATTTCAAAACGCCCATCCCGGGGATCACCTCCTGTCCTGTTCACTTACTAAACAATTGGACCCGGCAAATTGTTGCACCGGGAGAAAAAATTTCTTGCCTGTTGCAGATATTGCTGGTATGATGTGTAAAGTGCAGCGACCCGCAGGCCCTGCAAAAGACATACAAGGAGGATGTTATCATGTTCGTAGAGACCGGCCGCCTCATCCTGCGGAAATTCCGGGAGGAGGACTTTGCTGATTTCTGCGCGTATGCCATGGACGAAGAGATGTGCCGCATGATGGGCAATGACCTGATGGACACGGAAGAAGCCGCGCGGGTCACCTTCGACTGGCTGAAGGACAAGGAGGAGCGGAGTTATGTGCTGGTCCTCAAGGAAACCGGGCGGGCGATCGGCAATCTGAATATTACGCCCCTCCCCGAGCATCTGCTGGAACTGCCCGCCCTGGCGGGAAAACAGGGGAAAAGCCTGAGCTTTTGCATCTCCCGGCAGTACCGGCGGCAGGGGCTGATGTCGGAGGCGGTGCGGGCCGTCATTGCCCGGCTCTTTGAGGAAGAGGGCATGGACTATGTGCAGTGCGGTTATTTTGATTTCAACACCGTCTCCAAAGCCATGCAGGAGAAGCTGGGCTTCACACATCTGATCACCATGACGATAGATTTCAGGGGAGAAATGATGACCACCGTGGAAAACATTCTCTGGAAAGAATGACCTGGCAAAAGGAACGGCCCGACATCTCCGTCGGGCCGTTCCTCTTTTTTGACTGCGGCCCCGCCCGTCACAGGCTCCGCCGCTTCTCTCCAACCAGCCGCACGAATCCCACGGTGACCTTCCACATCCCCACTCCCGCCAGGAGGAGCAGCAGCCCCACAACCACCGCGACGGGGAACGCCATCAGCGGCGGCATGGTCCAGCTTCCCAGCTGCATAACCATCCAGGGCACCTCGATACCCACCAGCGAAGCCGCCAGGGACAGCAGCGCCATCGCCGGGACCAGCGCCCCGCAGAGCATGAACGTCACCGCCATGATGCTGGTGGCGGGCAGCACGATCATGCCTCCTAACCCCGCCAGACTGTAAAACGCGACGACGGAGCCCAGCCGCCTCCAGCTGAACCTGGGATTCTTCACGATAGCGTCACGCAAGTAAGCCGCCGCCAGCTCCCTGGGCGCGCCCAGGCGCTCCATGATCGCCCCGGCGCC
>JAAZZJ010000220.1 GCA_014237695.1 Oscillospiraceae bacterium
GCTTTTTGCCTCGCTGGACAAAAAATCCACTCGCCAATCCGCACACGTTGAGATAGTAAACAGGCTCTTAAAGGGCCCCAACAGCGCCGTCGATCTGCTCCCGGCTCTTGACGCCCACGATGGCCGAAACCACCGCAGGCTGTTCCAGCACCCACCGCAGGGCATACTGGGCCATGGTCATCCCCCGCTCTGCGGCGGCGGCCTCCACAGCCTCCAGACGGTCAAAGAGGGCATCGTCCCGGGCCATCAGCCACCCGGGCATCTCCTGTCCCCGGGAACCGGCGGGCGCGGAAGCATTCCGGCGGTACTTGCCGGTGAGCAGTCCCCCCTGGTAGATCTGGTAGGGGATGACCGCCACGCCTTCCTGCCGGCACAGGGGCAGAAGCCCGGCCAGCGCGTCCTGTTTGAGGAGGCTCAGGGGCGGCTGGCAGACCGCCGGGCAGGGCATCCCCGTCCGGTCCGCCGCCTGCAGCAGGCCGGACAGCTGGGCGGCGGAGTAGTTGCTCACGCCGTAGCAGCGGATACGCCCCTTCTCCAGCTCCTCCGTCAGGGCCTCCAGCATCTCCTCGTATGGAGTATCCCCGTCAAAGCAGTGGAGATAGTATATGTCCACATATTCTGTATCCAGCCGTTCCAGGCTGCGGGAGAGCTGGGTATGGATGGCGGCGGCGGAAGTCCCGGCGTCCACCGGCGAGTCGCCTACCTTCATCCCCAGCTTGGTGGCGATCTTCACCCTGCTCCGGTCCATCCCGGCCACAGCCCGGCCGATGATCCGTTCCGCCGCGCCGCCGGCGCTTCCCGGCGTGCGGTCATAGCCCTCGTACATGTTGGCGGTATCAATGAGGTCGATCCCTCTGGACAGGGCGTAGCGGGTCAGTTCCACGGCCTCGTCAAAGGCCACCGGGTTGCCGTAGGTCATGGTGCCCAGAGTGATGGGGAACACATTCAGCCCGCCTTTTTTGTTGTCATTCATTGCGCGTCTCCTTTCCGGGCGGCTTCCAGCCGCTGGATCAATGGGAGGGCATCCCTGAGAAAAGCTGTCCGAAACGCTTCGTCAAATTCCCCCGCAGACTGCCGGAACACCCGGCTCCAGCGCCCCTGATGCTCCAGAATGGCCGAGAAGGCGGGCAGCAAGCCATAGCGGAACACCACACAGCACAGCCTGTTCAGAACCGTCTGCAGCGCGAAGGCCTCCGTCAGCTCCCCCGCCGCCGCATGGCGGTAGATAGAGGCGTAGGCACCGGGGAAAGCCGCCGCCCACATGCCGATGCCGCCCTCCGCCCCCTGCAGAACGGCGGGAGCCAGATACTCATCCTTGCCGTTGAACAGGACCACGCCCTCCGGCCTGGCGTCCAGCAGCTGCATGGTGAAGAAAAAGTCATTGGTGGAGGATTTGATCCCCGTGATGCCCGGCAGGGCCAGCGCCTGCTTCATCTGCTCCAGCGTGGCCGTGCATCCGGGGGTATAGTAAAGCACGGTCTCCAGTCCGGAAGCCTGCGGCAGTTCGGCGTAATAGGCCAGCTGCTCCTCCCAGGACAGGCCCGGCAAGGGCACGGTGGACACGCCGTCCGCCCCGGCCTCCGCCGCCCGGCGGGCCAGAAGCAGGGACGTCTCAGAGTCCCCGGCCCCCACCTGGACCAGCACCTGCTTCCCGGCAGGCCGGGCCAGCTCTACTGCCGCCTCGCAGGCCTGCATCCGCTCCCCGGTCCCCATCCTGCTCCCCTCGCCGGTGCCGCCGCAGACATAAAAGCCGTCAATGGGAGCGTCCAGACAGGCCCGCAGCCCCTCCTGATAGGGCAGGACCTGAAAGCGGTCCTCCCCGTCGCAGGGGGAACACAGGGGGACAAGGACGCCGCCGCTGATCCGGGCCGTCACCGCTTCAGATCCGCGATGGCGGACTTAATGGAACCGGCGATGATCTCCAGAACCTCGTCCTCCATGCCGCACCACATGGGCACGCTGAAGGAGTTGTCCCACCAGCGCTCCAGAACGGGGCAGTCAAACTCGCCTGCGCCCAGCTTCTGGAACAGGGGGTAGCGGTAGAGGGGGTAATATTGCACGATGCTGCGGATGCCGTACTTCTCCGTCAGCAGATCCAGCAGGTCGTCCCGGTTTTTGCCAAAAGCGCTGCCGTCAAAGTGCTGGACATACTGATGACGGACGTGGCGGTAGCCGTCAGGGATCTTATTGAAGGAGATCTCCGGCACATCGGCCAGCAGCTGGCGCAGCCTGTCGTTCTGGGCAATAATCCGGTCGGTGTAGCCCCTGAGACTGCGCAGCTCCACGCTGCCCAGAGCGCACTGGGCCTCGCCGATGCAGAAGTTATTGGGCCAGAAGCCCTCGATATCCATATCCACATTGCTCATGGCGGGAGACCAGTACCGGTCCCGGGGGAAGTCGAAGCCGCAGCAGCCGTTGTGCCGGATGCCGGGAACCAGGGCCGCGTCCTCATCGGACCGCACCGTCAGCATACCGCCCTCGCCCAGAGTGGTCATGGTCTTGGCCCCGTGGAAGCTGAAGCAGCCGTAGTCCCCGAAGGTGCCCACATGCTGTCCGTTGATGCGGGCGTCCAGCGCCTGGGCGCAGTCCTCCACCACCTTCAGGCCGTGTTCCCTGGCAATAGCCATGATGGCGGGCATGTCGCAGGGCATCCCCAGCAGATGTACGCACACGATGGCCCTGGTCTTACCGGTGATCTTCCTGCGGATATCCTCCGGGTCGATGGTCCAGGTATCCGGATGGATGTCTCCCCAGACGATCCTGGCGCCGGCCTTGCCGAAGGGGATGGCGGAGGCGCAGAAGGTGTAGGCGGGGATGATGACCTCATCACCGGGCCTGATGCCGCACAGCGTGGCCGCCAGGCTCAGCGCGTTGGTGGCGTTGTCCACGGCGAAGGCGTGCCCTGCGCCGGTAAAGGCGGCAAAGTCCTCCTGGAACTGCGCCAGATAACTGCCCTGAGTCTGGCCCTCCACATTGCGCATCACGTTCACGACGGCAGCGATCTCTTCCTCGGTATAGGGATGCTGTCTGGCAGGGATGGAGACGCGGTAGCCGGCTACGGCGCCCCGTCCGGACGCGTCGCCCTTCATGATCTGAGACATATTCTGGTTCCTCCTGCAAAAATAATGTGTGGCGATCGCCAGCGGGATGTGCTATAGTGGTGACACGATCGGCCTGTGCGCCGCCGGAGCGGCGGCAGTGTATGGCATCATTTTAACAGGACCGCTTCTGGAGAGCCATATCAAAAATCGTCATGTTTCCCCCAGCGGCAGGGAAAAGGCAAAAGGAGGAGCGCCAATGGAAACCAAAACGACGCCTCAACGGCAGGGCATCACGGCATCGCTGCTGCTGGGCGGCAGTCTGCTGGACTGCTTTATCGCCGCCGGTGTTCTGGGCCGGAGAGCGGGGCAGACCTTTACGGAGGAACACTACCACGCCAGCTATGAGCTTCTGCTGTGTCAGGGCGGCGCGGGCTTCCAGTTCGCCAACGGCACAGCTTACGACTACCGGGAGGATACGGTGTTCCTGTTCCCGCCCCACACCCGCCATGCCAGCATCCTGGACAGCGGGACCGGAGAGCGGCGGGTATCCGTCCGCTTCCTGTGCAGCCGGTGGGACCGGAGCAGCGGCCCGGGACAGGTGGAGCGCATCCTCTCCGCTCTGGGAGAGGCGGGGTGCGCCCGCCTGCCCATGGACGCGGCCATGGCGGACCTGCTGGATAAGCTGCGGGACGCGGCGGAGGCGGGCCGCAGTCTGGAGTGCAGCGGCCTGCTGGCCGCCCTGTTCGGGCGGGTGTTCCAGCGCTGGGCAGGCGGGGAGGAAAACGGACTGCCCGACGACGCCTGCCGCCGGAAGTTCCTTGCCGACCACTACTTCGACCGGGTGGCGGACAGCGGCGAGGAGCCGGAACGGATGGAAGCCCTGTGCGCCCAGCTGCACCTCAGCCCCAGCCAGCTCAACCGGTTCCTCAGGGAGACCTACGGCGTCACCTTCAAGCAGCGTACCATCGACGTCCGGCTGGCAAAGATCAAATACTACCTCCGCTACACCGACCTGACCTCCGCCGAGGTGGGACGGCGGATGAACTTTCCGACAGAGAGCAGCTTCTCCCTCTTTTTCAAACAGCACGAGGGCCTCTCCCCCACCGCCTTCCGGCGGCAGAGCCGGGAGCAGAATCCCACTTAACCAGACAGAGGGCAGCCGGAATGCCGGCCGCCCTCTGTCTGACTCACGCGCCCTTCCTCCGCCGGCCGGTGGAGCCGCGCACCACCAGATTGGGGGCGTACTCAATTTTGTTGACCGCCCCCTGGGTCCTGGGCTCCAGCGCCCCTACCCGGTCCGCGATCAGGTCCACCGCAAAGCGGCTGCGCAGCACACCGAGTAATCCTCCGGCACCCGGTGCCCGGCCCGCTTGAGCGTCTCGCAGATGCCGATGGCGATCATGTCGTTGGCCCCGATCAGGGCGGTGGGGCCTCCCCCGCCTGCCAGAAACCGCTCCGTCAGCTTCCGGGCAACCTCATACTCATAAGAAGCCCCCCGGACAGCCAGACCGTCCTCCTCCGGCCCCCAGTCGGCCTCCAGCACGTGTAC
>JAAZZJ010000221.1 GCA_014237695.1 Oscillospiraceae bacterium
GTTAACATGAACCTGAGCCGCTATGTTGATCTGGAGACCGGCAAATGCGATTTTGACAACGATGACCAAGGCCCTGCTGCAGCTGGCCGGCAGCGGGGAAGAGTGCCAGGTGTTTCCCTGGGAGGGCAAGCCGCTCCTCTATGCCCGGACGCTTTCGGAACCCAGGGACCTGGTGATCGACGATGCACTGTTCGGCGGCCGGGAGCCGCTGGCGGACTACGATCAGCGGCTTTGGGACGCGGATATTATCTACACCGATGGAATCATCCCCTATACCGGAGAGGAGCTGATCCGGACACGCTACAATTTTGATGACAGCCAGACCGGCTGGTGGAGCAATGGATTTACAAAAATCCAACCGTTCAGAGGTAAGTCTCCCCGGGAAAAGGTGGCCGGGGACTGCACAGCCGGCGCAGCAGACAGAAATATCTACGCTTCTTATGTGGGATTTCCCACGGCGGGCGGTACGGGCAGCAGCTTCACCCTTCACCTAAGCATGGGCATCTCCGCCGCCAGCGAGGCCAAGGAAGGGGCGTGGGCTTTTGTACGCACCCTGCTGCTTCCCTACAGCAACGTGACTGGCTGGTATTATGCCGCATACGGCGGCGGGCCTGCGTCATATGCCGGCCTCGCCGTCAACAGGGAGACCTTTGAGGAGCAGATGCGGATGGAGTTCTGGACGGACCCGTACACCGGCGAGCTTTTCCGGGACAGAAACGGGGACCCGATGGAGTTTTCACCGGATGGGATCGGTGCCGGACGCCCCGGCGACATCGTCCTGATGGCCTACCTCTTCGCCCCCACCGAGGCCCAGATGGACCGGTTCTGGCGGCTCTATGAGTCCACACAGCAGATTACCGGCAGAAACGACGCCCTGCTGGATATCGTCACGGAGCAGGCGGACGTGTACTTCGCGGGAGACAAGAGCCTGGAGGAGACGGCGAAGCTGATCCAGAACCGGGCACAGCTGTATGTGAGTGAGCATCAATAGCGCATAAACGAAAGGAGAAACACACCGATGAAGCAAACAAAAACCATCTGCGCCCTGCTGCTGGCACTGGCGCTGGTGCTGGCCGGCTGCGGTGCAGGGAGCAGGCGGCCGGCGCACAAGATCAGCTGGACTGACGCGCCCGCCTATCTGTCCAAGGACGTGCCTCTTCCGGTCCAGGCCGGGAACCTCACCGGCTGCTGTACCGACGGAGAATTTATGTATTACCTGGCAGACGAGGAAACGGAGGGGACCGCAGCCCCCGTTTTGTGCCGTGTCTCCCTGGCGGAGGGTACGGCGGAACGGATGGCGAAGTATGAAGCTCCCCAGGTACCGGAGGGTGCCTATGCAAACCGGATAGGACCCGTTCTGGCCCCGGACGGAACGCTGTGGGTGTACGAGATGTACGCCAAGATGTATTTCGACCTTCCGGAGGACTTTGACCCGGAGCGGGAATCCTCCCACAAGTATTTCACCGGACGGGACGCCTTCCACCACCTCTACCAGCTGGACCCCGTTACCGGGGAGGAGAAAAAGCTGGTGGATCTGAGCGAGGCGGTACAGGCTCTGGAGCTGGAGAGCGCCTACGGCGTAACCGGCTTCGCGGTGGACGGGAAAGGCAGCATCTGCCTCGCCGGGCCCGGCAGCGTGGCGGTAGCGGACGGGAAAGGCCGTCATCTGTTCACGCTGGAGGCCGATATGCCTCCGGTCCTGACCACCGTCCTCTCCGGCGGACCGCTGGCCCTGCTACCGGACGGGACCGTAGCCATACTGTCCGCCCTGCCCGGCGGACAGCGGGAGGCCAGAGTCATCGACCCTGCCGCAAAGGGCTGGGGAGCAAAACGCTTCGCACTGCCCGCAGGCACAGAGCGGCTCTGCACCGGTACGGGCGGCTTCCTGTTCTTCTACAGCCAGGGCAGCAATCTATACGCCTGGGAACCGGAAGCCGAATCGCCCCGGCTGCTGCTGAACTGGGGGGATACGGGGCTGACAGGGAGTACGGTGTGCTTCGCCCCCCTGGACGGCGGGAAGCTGGCGGCCCTGACGCTGCAATATGCAAGGGACCTGCGGCTGTCCGTCCTCTCCCCGTCCAGCGTGGATCCCAACGCAGGAAAGATCAAGCTGGTCTGCGGGGCGATCTTCGCAGACAGCAGCCTGCGGGACAGGATCAACCGCTTCAACAAGACCAACAGCCAGTACGTCGTCCATCTCCGGGACTACGCCGGAGATGGCCTGGACCCCAACAGCCTGTCCAATGATGCGTATCTGGCGGCCTATGACACCGCCAGGCTGCTGCTGCGGGCGGATGTAGCCTCCGGCAGCGGCCCGGATATCTGGGATTCCAGCCTCTTGCCGGACGCCTACGCCCGAAAGGGCTACCTGGAGGACCTGTGGCCCTGGATTGACGGCGACCAGGAGCTTGGAGGCCGGGAGGCCCTGATGGAACACGCGCTGGAGTGCGTATCTGTGGACGGAAAACTGTACAAGGTTTCTCCCGCCTTCACCATTGTCACACTGGCGGCCCGGTCGGACTTGGTGGGCCGCCGGACCGGCTGGACGCTGGAGGAGCTGCTGGACTGCTGGCGGCAGATGCCGGAGGGCAGCCGGATCACCGAACCCAATTATGACAGAAGCATCCTGCTGAGTGTCCTGATTCAATACGACAACGGCAGCTGGGTGGACTGGTCCGGCGGAACATGCCGCTTTGACACGCAGGAGTTCAAGAATCTGCTGGAGCTGTGCCGTCAGGCCGGCGAGGACGGTGACCCAGTCTATGCAGCCGGCAGTGCCGAGTCAGGGCTTCGGGAGGGCCGGTATCTGTTCCGGCAGGTTTTCCTGAATCATCCCCAGGACCTGCTTTTCTACGACGCCCTGTGTGCCGGACCGGAAAATCTGATGGATTACGAGGCATACCTGGAGGAAAACAACGTTTACGCCAGCCTGATTGATGAGGACGGCAACTACCGGGAGGGGCACGCCGTTGTCTGCCCTGCCCTCGCTTTTGCGGAGGAGAACCGGGAGAAAGGCCGGTCAGGCTCGTATCCGCTGGCTGCCAACGCCGTCTTCGGCGCGCTGGAGGGAGGCGGATATGTCTCCTTTGTAGGTTTCCCCAGTCAGGACCGGGCTGGAAGCCGGATTATGCTGGGGGACTGCGATGTTGGGATGTCCGCCGCCTGCCGGCACAAGGAGGGAGCCTGGGCCTTCATCCGCCAGAGTCTGCTGCCCGGGGCGGCCGACCCCACTGGGGCGGGCCGCAGCGCTATGAATCTTGAACGCGTCAGCGGGTTCCCCATCAATAAGCATGACTTTGAGGAGTATATGGCGCCCGACTGGCTGACGGATTCCGCCGGCAGCGTAGTTCTGGACAAAAGCGGCAGCCCCATTGAAGACCCGTCGGTTGTCCTGTCTGTTCCCGAAACGCAGGGCGGCGAAATTTATTCGGTCATGGAGGTCTATGAGCTGTTTGACGATGATGTCCGGCGGGAAAGGTTCCTGGAGCTGTATAACGCCGCCGTCCCCTCCCAGCACATAGGACCGGAGCTGCTGACCATCATCCGGGAACAGGTCCAGCCCTATTTTGCCGGGGACAAGTCTGTGGACGAAACCGCGGCGCTGATCCAGAACCGGGCCCAGCTGTATATCGGCGAGAACCGGTAGCGGGACCGCCGCCGGAAGGATGGATAAAAAAATCCAGCTCTGCAAAATTAGGACTGTACAAATCATCCAAAAAATGGTATACTGTGCTTACCCGCAAAGGAGAACCATGAAAGGAGCGATCGTATGAAGTTCACATTTACCTGCAAAAAGGTGTCCCTCAACGATTCCATCAAGGAGTACGCCGAGAAGAAAATCTCCAAATTGGACCGCTATTTCCGGGAGGACGCCAACGCGCTTGTGACCTTCGCGGTGGAAAAGGGCCATCGCTGTGTGGTCGAAATCACCATCCGCAGCGGCAGCACCCTCTTCCGTGCCCAGGAGGATTCCAGAGACGGCGACATGCGAGGCGCGATTGACGCCGCCTGCTCCACCATTGACCGTCAGATCCGCAAAAACAAGACCCGACTCTCCAAGCGCCTGCGGCAGGATGCCCTGGCCCCCAGCGTTCCCGCCGAATTTGACGTCAGCGAAGAGACCGAGTTCCAGGTGGTGCGTACCAAGCACGTGGCCGTGAAGCCCATGAGCGAGGACGAGGCGATCCTGCAGATGAATCTGCTGGGCCACGATTTCTTCGTCTACCGCAACACAGACGGCGTGGTCAGCATTGTCTACCGCCGCAGGGATGGCGGCTACGGCCTGCTGGAGACGGACGGTGTGGAGGAATAATTCTCCTCCGCCTCCAATTATCGACAAAGGTTCTTAAAAACCGGCAAAACCTCCTATGGACAAAAGGGCTTGTCTGGTGTATCATACTCTATGGAAGCTTTCCAATATCCCACCCGCCTGGGCCGCTGTCTCCGACAGCGGCTCCTTTTTATGGTCAGCGCCTGATTAGGAACCTGTATTCATAACCTGGGAATACAGGTTCTATAGTCAATCGGTAAAAAGGAGGCGAGGGAAAACTGGGTGTGGCGAGGCGGAGGACGCAGG
>JAAZZJ010000222.1 GCA_014237695.1 Oscillospiraceae bacterium
TACCGGGGACGCCGGGGAGAGCTTCGGCCTTCTCTCCGGCATCCGGTCGCTGCTGGAGGAGGCTCTGGCCGGAGGGAGGACGCTGCTCACCTCGGGCATCCGCTCTGCGGCAGCCATCATGGCCGGGGTGATTCTGCTGGGCGTTGTGGAGAGCGCAGCGCCTGCGGGGGGCGAGCTGCTGGAGCGGTATGGGACCGCCGTCGGGGCGCTGTGGGTCACAGCCATGGCCGCCGGGGACCTGAACGCCCTCATCGGCCTGGGCCGGGAGACCATTACGGAGATCAGCCTGCTGGGCAAGGCGCTGCTGCCTGCTCTGGCTGCGGCGGAGGCAGCCTCCGGAGGCATCACCGCAGCGTCCGTGCGGCAGGTGGCCGCGGTGTTCTTTTCCGGCGTGCTGCTGACGGTGATCGAGCGGATATTGCTGCCGGCGGTGTACCTCTACATCGGTGTTGCCGCAGCGGCGGCGGTGGTGGAGGGGGAGGCGCTGGAGCGGGTTGGCGAGCTGCTGAAAAAGGCGGTGGGGTGGGTCCTGGGCGGGCTGCTGACGGTCTTCGTCACTTATCTCACCATCAGCGGCGCGGTGGCCGGGGCCGCCGACGCTCACGCGGTCAAGCTGGCCAAATCGGCGGTGTCCGCCGCCGTGCCGGTGGTGGGGGGGATCCTCTCGGACGCGGCGGAGAGCGTGCTGGCCGGGGCGGGACTGCTCCGGGGTATGGTGGGGACGCTGGGTACCCTGGCTCTGCTGGGGGCTTGTCTGACGCCCTTCCTCCATCTGGGCTGCCAATACCTGTTCTACCAGGCCGCGTCCCTGGTTTCGGCGGCGGCGGGACCGAAAAAGCTGACCAGGCTGATCGCCATGCTGGGGGACGCCTTCGCTCTGGTGCTGGCCATGACGGGGACCTCGGCGGCGCTGCTGCTCATTTCCCTGCTCTCGTCCATGACGGCGCTGGCGCCGGGTTAGGGGGGATGGTATGAAATCGTGGCTTCTGGGCATCGTCCTCACGTCTCTGGCTGCCGGACTGGCCCGGCAGCTGGCCCCAAAGGGGAGGGAGCAGGCCGTGGTGCGCTTGGTTGGCGGACTGCTGATGGCCTTGGCTATCCTGCGCCCCCTGGCGGGCGGAGCCTGGGAGGGACTGGAGCTGGAGACGGAGGGCATCAAGCTCCGGGGAGAGGAGCTGGCCGGGACGTATCGGAAAAATCAGCAGGAAACCCTTTCCGCTATCATAGCGGAGAAGACCGAAGCATATATATGGGACAAAGCGAACCAGCTGGGACTCGACTGTACGGTATCGGTTTCCACGGCTCCGGGGGAGAGCGGCGTTCCCCTGCCGGAGTCCGCAGTGATCCATGGAACCTACAGCGGGGAGCTGGCGAGGTGTATGGAAGAGGAGGTGGGGATTCCCGCCGAAAAACAAATCTGGCTGGAGGAAGAGGCATGGCAAAAGAGGAAGGAAAGCGAAAGCTGACAACCCCCCTGGCGGTATTGGGAAAGTATAAATATGTCCTGCTGGTGGCGGCCCTGGGGACACTGCTGCTGCTGTGGCCCACGGAGCGGAAGGACGGCGCCGCCGCTCCCGCTGACACCTCGCCCGCCGCAGGGACAGATCTGGCCGAGACAGAGAAGGCCATGGAGGTCATGCTCACCCTCCACAGCGGCGGCGAGCGGGTTCTTGCTCAGGACAGCTCTCTGCGTTACAGCGGCAGCGCCCAGTCCCCGGACAGCTATGAGCGGTCATCCCAGCCGGTGACAGACGCCGGCGGCGTGGTCGTTACCCAGGAGAAATATCCCCAGTACCGGGGCGCTCTGGTGGTCTGCGAGGGCGGCGGAAACGACGCGGTCCGGTTCCAGGTGGTCTCGGCGGTCTCCGCCCTGACGGGGCTGGGGAGCGACCGCATCGCCGTGGTCAAGTGGCAGAGTACCCCGGCTGCGGCGGAGCAGGAGTCAATCAATCGGTAAGAATGAGGAGGAACAGAAATCATGAAGGAACAATGGAAACGGAACGCTGTCGTGGCGACGGTGCTGCTGTTTGTATGCGCGGCGGTTTATCTCAACTGGCGCTATGCCGGGGACGTGGGGAAGGATTCCGCTCCGGCGGGCAGTCAGAATCTGTCCGCCGCCCAGGAGCAGAAGGACGGCGCTGCCGGGAAGGACGGCGTCACCACCAAGGTCCTGGGCGACGCGGCTCTGGTAGGCGGCGTGCCCACCGCTGTTGACGGCGGTCTGTCCGACGAGGGCGCCGCCCCTGCCGGCAGCTATTTCGACACAGCCCGTCTCAGCCGCCAGCAGTCCCGGGACAACGCCCTGAGCCTGCTGCGGGAGGCCTCCGCTCAGGACAACGTGGAGCAGGGGGCCCTGGATGACGCCAACCGGGCCATTCAGACTCTGGCGGGCTACACCATGCTGGAGGGGCAGATCGAAAACCTGGTAATTGCCAAGGGGTACGCCGACTGCGTGGCCTTTATGGGAGAGAACAGCATCAGCGTGGTGGTTTCCGCCGCAGAGGACGGCCTTCAGACGGAGGATGTGGCCAAGATCACAGACATCGTACTCAGCGAGACAGAGTATACGGCAGATCAGATCAAGATCATGGAGGCGGAATAAGGGGGAGAACCGCCTCCCGGCGGGAAAGGCTCCCGGGCGAAACACGGCGCCGTCTGACGGCGGGGCCGTGTTTTCGCTTTTTTCAGGGACAGCGCAGCGGTGCGTGTAACGCGCCGGCCCCAGGAAAAATGAAAGAAATGATTGTATCCTGCAAAAAACCGTGGTATGATAAGATCGCGTGTCCATCCCCGGTCCGGGGACGGAAGCAAAACTATGATTACCTGTGAAAAGGAAACGTGACATGAAAAAAACCATAAGCGGCCTGCTGGCCCTGCTCCTTATGCTGACGTTGTGCGTGGGGTGCGGAGGTCAGGACGGACAGAAAGACGCCAAGGACGAGCAGAACCGGCAGGAGGACGCCGCGGGCCAGGATACCTCCGGCAGCATTTTTACCACCCTGACTGGCCTGGACATGGGCGAGACAGTGCTGGAGGTGGAGGGCAACGCCATTCCGGCGGATATATACCTCTACTGGCTGATGGCCAAGAGCAGCGAGCTGGAGTACCAGCTCAATATGTATAAGGTCTCCTACGGCATCTATGGGGAGCTGCTGGATGAGAACGGCCGTATCAAGTGGGATCAGACCATGGAGGGTACCCCGCTGGCGGACATCGTCCGGCAGAACGCGGAGAATAACGCACTGTCCTACGCTCTGCTGGAAAACGTGGCCAAGGCCCATAACGTGACGCTGACCGCGGAGGACCAGGCCGCTGTGGACGAGGTGCTTGCCCAGCAGACAGAGCAGGCGGGCGGGGAGGAGGCGTTCAGCCAGAGCCTCTACGAGATAGGGCTCTCCCGGGACAGCCATGTGCGGATGATTGCCTCCCAGTACCTCTATCAGCACCTGGCAGAGCTGGCCAACGATCCTGCCAGCGACCTCTACGAGGCTCCCGGCGACAGCAACGCCTACGTGGACCACATTCTGCTGCTGACCAAGGATTCCGCCACCAATGAGCCCCTGTCTGAGGAGGACGCCGCGGCGAAGAAGGCGCAGGCGGAGGACCTGCTGTCCCAGCTCCAGGCCAGCGAGGACCTGGAGGCGCTGTTCACCGAATTTGCGGACACCTACGGCGAGGACCCCGGCCGGGAGAGCGGCGCGGGCTATCTCATCGATCCCACCACCAGCTTTGTTCAGGAGTTCAAGGACGCCGCCTTTGCCCTCAAGCCCGGCGAGATCAGCGGAATTGTGGAGAGCGACTACGGCTACCACATTCTTCTGCGGAAGGAGCTGACCGGGGAGCATCTGCGCAGTCTGGCGGAGAGCCATCTCTATGAATATCTCGATGCCCGGATGGAGTCCGCCATGGACGGTGTGGTCCGCAGCGAGGCGCTGGAGAGTGTGGATGTGGGGGCGGTCTATACCGCCTATATTGAGGCGCTGCAGGCCCTGCACCCAGCAGAGGAGCAGGCACCTGAAGACGGCGCGTCCGGCGAGGACGGCTCTGCCGGCAGTATTGAGGGGGCCGGCCCTGACGCTGAGCCGGCGGAGTAAGCTATGCCCAGCGGTATTCTGATTATCGACAAGCCCGCCGGATGGACCAGCATGGACGTGTGCGCCAAGCTGCGGGGCATCCTGGGGGAGCGCCGGATCGGCCACGGGGGGACCCTGGATCCCATGGCCACCGGGGTGCTGCCCGTGTTCGTGGGCAGCGCCACCAAGGCGGTGGAGTTCGCGGAGACGGGCGATAAGGAGTATGTCGCCGGACTGCGTCTGGGGATGGTCACCAACACCCAGGACAGCACGGGCGAGGTGCTGGAGGAACGGGCCGTTTCGGCAGACCGCGGAGCGCTGGAGGCGGTCCTGCCCCGGTTCACCGGCCCCATCCGGCAGATTCCGCCCATGTTCTCCGCCATCAAGCGGGACGGAAGGAAGCTCTACGAGCTGGCCCGGGCGGGGAAGGAGGTGGAGCGAAAGCCCCGACCCGTGACCATCCACGCCCTGGAGGTCCTCGAGCAGACCGGG
>JAAZZJ010000223.1 GCA_014237695.1 Oscillospiraceae bacterium
GTTTAAGTGACTTTTTGCCTACTTTTTGTTCACACAAAAAGTAGGCGCGGGGTCCCGTGAAGCGCCGCAAGGCGGCGCTCTTAGGCCGCCGCAGGCGGCCTGCGGGGGGCGCGCAGCCCCCAGGCCGGTTAAAGAAGAAACCGCCGTGCCGCCCGCAGGGCGGCAGAAAACTGGGCGGCAGAGAACTACAGCCGGTTGACCACCGGAATAACCATAGGACTCCTCCTTGTGTGCTTGAAGAGATACCCGCTGACAGCGGACTTCACTGCCCCCCGCAGCTCCCCGGTATCCCGTCCGCCCTTGCCCAAGGCGGCAAAGGCGGCGGAGGATGCCACTTCCGTCAGCTCCCGCATCAAATCCTCGGACTCCTTGACATATATAAATCCTCTGGTGATGATCTCCGGCTCACTGAGCAGCTGCCCATGCTGGATGTTCAAAATAACGACCACCATGCCGTCCTCGGCCAGAATCTTCCGGTCCCGCAGGACGACGGCGCCCACGTCGCCCACGCCGCTGCCGTCCACCAGAACCGATCCGGAAGGCGCCGGCGCATCCGCCAGCTTGATGGTTTTGGTGGTCAGCTCAATGACGCTGCCGATGTCCGCCAGGACGATATTCTTCCGGTTCATGCCCATCTCCATGGCCAGATTCATGTGCCGCCGGAGCATCTTCTGCTCCCCGTGGAGGGGAACAAAGAACTTGGGCCGCACCAGGGCGTGAATGATCTTCAGCTCCTCCTGACAGGCGTGGCCGGATACGTGAAGAGGATCGGATCGGTCATAAATGACGTCCACACCCTTCCGGAACAGCTCGTTGATGACCCGCCCGATGGTCTTTTCGTTGCCGGGGATGGCGGAAGCGGAGATGATGACCCGGTCCCCGGGGCCCACGTCGATCTGCCGGTGCTGGGAGAAAGCCATGCGGTACAGGGCGCTCATTTCCTCCCCCTGGCTGCCCGTGGTCACCAGGACCTGCTGCTCCAGAGGCAGGGATTTGATCTTGTTCAGGTCCACCACCGTGTTCTTGGGCAGCTTCATGTACCCCAGCTCCGTGGCTACCTTCATGATGTTTTCCATGCTCCGCCCGGACACGGCCACCTTCCGCCCGCAGGCGGCCGCCGCGTCGATGACCTGCTGGATACGGTGGACATTGGAGGCGAAGGTGGTAACAATGATCCGCTGCTTGCACCCGGTAAAGAGCCGGTCAAAGGTCCGGCCCACGATGGACTCGCTCATGGTGTACCCCGGGCGCTCCACGTTGGTGGAATCGGCAAGCAGGGCCAGCACGCCCTCCTTGCCCAGCTCCCCGAAGCGCCCCAGGTCGATGACGTCCCCGTCAATGGGGGTGGAGTCGATCTTGAAGTCCCCGGTGTGAATGATGACGCCCATGCTGGTATGGATGGCGAAGGCAACCGAGTCGGCGATGGAGTGGTTGACATGGATGAATTCCACGTAAAATTTCCCCACCTTAATCATTTCCCCGGCCTCCACGGTGACCAGCTTGGTCTGCTTGAGCAGGCCGTGTTCCTCCAGCTTCAGCTTGATGAGCCCGGCGGTCAGACGGGTGCAGTATACCGGCATATTCACCTGCTTGAGAATGTAGGGGATGGCCCCGATGTGGTCCTCGTGTCCGTGGGTGATGAACAGGCCACGGATGCGCCCCTTGTTTTTCACCAGATAGGTTACGTCGGGAATTACCAGATCGATGCCGTACATATCTCCGTCAGGGAACCCCATGCCGCAGTCCACTACGATGATTTCTCCGCCGTGTTCATATACGGTCATGTTTTTGCCAACCTCGTTGAGGCCGCCAAGAGGGATAATCTTCATTTTTTCTGCCAAAATAAATGTCTCCTTTTTGTTCGTTTGATGGAAAAGTGCTGGTGAAAAGCGCAACACAAACAGACGGGAAGGGCACCCGCTTTTTTGACCATACCTCACATCGCTGGTCAATCGGGGGCCGCCGCCCGCTTTATATCGGATCGCTTTTCGCGTACCGCTCTTCTGCGGCAGCCCTTTGCGGCAGCCTGTTCGGAACGGCGGTACGAAATATTTTTAACACAGGCCCGCCCGCAGCGGCCTGGAAAAAACAAGAAAAGGAGGTCCCGCGCCTCTTCGCGCGGCGAACCATTTGATATAGTATACCACAGCTTTTCCCAAAAGTATACATAAATTTTTGGAATGCGGCAGAGCGGCAAAAGCCCTGGCCGGATGGCGTCCGGCGCCTGTGCGTACAGGTTGTGAGGGGTTCGGGGCGCTTTGCCTGTGAAACTCGACTGATACCGGCAAATTTTTGGGGAAATTGACCGCGCGGACAGTGTAAAAACCGATAAGAACCTCTTGTAAAATGCCGGTTGACGCGGTATAATACATCCAATCTGGATTTTTGCACCAATTTATTGAAATGAAGGTGAAAGGATATGGAACGAATCAAGATCGCGGCGGTCTACGCCGGCGGTGCGCAGCTGGATGGCCGGACCGTCACCGTATGCGGCTGGGCCCGCACCATCCGGGACATGAAGACCTTTGGCTTTATTGAGCTGAACGACGGCTCCTGCTTCCGCAACCTGCAGGTGGTTATGGACGCTGCCGCTCTGGACAATTACAAGGAAATTGCCGCTCAAAATGTGGGGGCGGCACTCATTGTCACCGGAACCCTGGTCCTTACGCCCGAGGCCAAGCAGCCCCTGGAGGTAAAGGCGGAGAAGATCGAGATAGAGGGCGTGTCCTCCCCGGACTATCCCCTCCAGAAGAAGCGCCACAGCGTAGAGTATCTGCGTACTATTGCCCACCTGCGGCCCAGGACCAACCTGTTTTCCGCCGCTTTCCGGGTGCGCAGCGTTGCGGCCCACGCCATCCACTGCTTTTTCCAGGACCGAGGCTTTGTCTACGTCCACACCCCCATCATCACCGCCAGCGACTGCGAGGGCGCGGGGGAGATGTTCCAGGTGACCACCCTGGATATGGCCAACCCGCCCAGGACCCAGGACGGGGGGATCGACTACAGCCAGGACTTCTTCGGCAAGCGAGCCAACCTGACGGTGTCCGGCCAGCTCAACGGCGAGAACTTCGCCATGGCCTTTGGCGACATCTATACCTTCGGCCCTACCTTCCGGGCGGAGAATTCCAACACCCAGCGCCACGCCGCCGAGTTCTGGATGATCGAGCCGGAGATGGCTTTCTGTGACCTGGCCGGCGACATGGACGTGGCCGAGGCTATGATTAAGCATATCATCCGCACGGTCATGGAGAAATGTCCTCAGGAGATGGCTTTCTTCAACAGCTTTGTGGACAAGGGCCTTATTGAGCGCCTGGAACATGTGGCTTCCTCCGACTTTGGCCGGGTGAGCTACACCGAGGCGGTGGAGCTGCTGAAAAAGAACAACGACAAATTTGACTACAAAGTGGACTGGGGCTGTGACCTCCAGACGGAGCATGAGCGCTACCTCACCGAGCAGATATTCAAGCGCCCCGTTTTCGTCACCGACTACCCCAAAGAGATCAAGGCTTTCTACATGCGGCTCAACGACGACGGGAAGACCGTTGCCGCCGCGGACTGCCTGGTCCCCGGCATTGGAGAGATCATCGGCGGCAGCCAGCGTGAGGAGCGCATCGATGTCCTTGAGGGGCGCATCAAGGAGCTGGGCATGAACCCCGAGGACTACTGGTGGTACTGCGACCTGCGGCGCTATGGCTCCTGCCGCCACGCCGGTTTTGGCCTGGGCTTCGAGCGGATGGTCATGTACCTCACGGGCATCAGCAACATCCGGGACGTCCTGCCCCACCCCCGCACCGTGGGCACGGCGGATTTCTAAGCCATGGCCAGCGCATATTACAAGCCTTGTCCGGAGCTGGACCGCTGCAACGAACTCATTGAGAGGTACTGGAAAACCGAGCAGTACGAAAAGTGCTTCTCCGGCTATCTCCCTCTCGCGGAGCAGGGCTATCCCTTGGCGGAATGCCAGATAGGATATTTCTATCTGGAGGGCCGGGGCGTAGAGAAGGATCTGGAGAAAGCGTTCTGCTGGACGGAGCGGGCGGCCCTCCACGGCGACTGGGACGGTCAGTTCAATCTGGCCTGCTTCTACGAGGAGGGGATTGCCGTTCCGGCAGATCTGGAAAAGGCGCGACACTGGTACCGGCAGGCAGCCCTCCAGGGCCACGATCTGGCACTGAAAAGGTGCGCGGAGCTGGGGATATCTCTGTAAGACTTATTCGCCGCCGCTGTAAGCAGTCAATAAAACTCCGGGCAGGAGAATCGGAAAATTCTCTTGTCAACTATGCGGGAATGTGGTATACTATAAGTACCGAGTAATGTTTCCATTATGCTTCCCCCGCAAAAATGCCCCCCGGAGAGCTGGCACTCTCCGGGGGGCATCGCCAGAATCAGGCTTACGGTCCTTTGCCGTGGCGGTCAAGCCACTTGCAGATGTAGCTGGCGGCTACACCGGCTGCGACCGACACCAAGAATCCGAGTAACATTTCCACTTGCTCACCCCCTATCTGTTGCCAGAATGTAAGGCAGCACATTCAATATACCACTTTTCGACAGA
>JAAZZJ010000224.1 GCA_014237695.1 Oscillospiraceae bacterium
CGAACTTTTTTATACTGTCATAGTTTGTCGTTTACACGAAATTTTGCGGGGCCTCTTGCCTTTCCCTCTCCAGCATCAGCCTTTCTTCCTGAATCGTTGTGCCGCAAAGGATTCAACGAAAAATCGATTTTGCCCGCTTACTCCAGACTCATGTAATCCGAACCCGTTTCTGATAGGAGATGGGTTCGGATTACTGGTTTTCTTTGACCGATACGAAAGCACCTGTTTCCGAAACGGGGTAGAGCGGAAGCCAACCTCGAAGCCGAGAGGCCCCCGAAAGAAGAAGCAAACCCCATAAACGCAAAAAGGGCGGTCGCAGCCGTTTCCACGGTGCGCCCGCCCTTGCCGTTTTTATTCCGTTTTTTCCTCCTGCTCAGGTGTACATCCTTGCTCCATATTTCATTTTCCAACCCCTGTTCTCCTGGGCCGGATAGTCGATGGCAGCCTGTACTTCCGCACCTGTCCCGGCTACTGTTCCAGCCAAGCGAAGTACGGCCCCGCCATTTCCGGAACCTCGTCCCGCGTCTTCCCGGCGTTCAGTATCAGAACATCTCAATATAAGCATCCCGCTCCGCGCCTACGGAGACGTACTTGATGGGGCAGCTCACCGCCTTCTCCAGGTAGGCGATGTAATCCAGCGCCGTCTGGGGCAGGTCCTCCTTTTTCCGGCACTTGGACACGTCGCCAAAACCTGGGAGATACTCGTAAACGGGCTTGGCCCGGTCCAGACGGGCCCCGGTGGGGAAGTCCTCCACCCGCTTGCCGTCCACCTCGTAGGCTACGCATACAGGAACCTTCTCCATACCGGAGAGTACATCCAGCTTGGTCAGGGCGATCTCGGTGGCGCCCTGGACCATTACGCCGTAGCGGCTGGCCACCACGTCGAAGCCTCCCACCCGGCGGGGGCGGCCCGTGGCCGCGCCGTACTCGCCTCCGGCCTCACGGAGAGCGCGGGCCTCGCCGCCGAAGAATTCGCAGGTAAAGGGACCCTCGCCCACGCAGCTGGAGTAAGCCTTCATGATGCCGATGGAGCGGTCCAGATGGCGGCCCGGGATGCCCGCGCCCACGGGGGCGTAGGCCGCAATGGAGGAGGAGCTGGAGGTGTAGGGGAAAATGCCGAAATCGATGTCCCGGAGGGCTCCCAGCTGGGCCTCAAAGATGATGTCCTTCCCCTGATCGATGGCCCCGTTCAGGTAACCGGTGACGTCGCAGATATAGTCCTTCCAGGGCAGGCCGAACTCCCGCAGCCAGGCCATCATATCCTCCGCCCGGATGGGGGCGTGGCCGTAGCCCCGCTCCACCGTCAGGTTCTTCCATTCCACGATGTCAGCCAGATGCTCCCCCTGGGCCTCCAGGTCCAGAAGGTCCCCCATGCGCAGGGTCTTCTTCATATATTTGTCCGCATAGACGGGGGCGATGCCCCGGCGGGTGGAGCCGAACTTTTTGCCCGCCAGGCGGTCCTCCTCCAGCTCGTCCAGCAGCTTGTGGTAGGGCATACAGATGGTGGCCCGATCGCTGATTTTCAGGTTTTCCGGCGTGACGGAGATGCCGCCCTCCCGAAGGCGGGCAGCCTCGCCGCAGAGGTGTTCCAGGTCGATGACCATGCCGGGGCCCAGCACGTTGACGGTGCCCTCCCGGAGGATGCCGGAGGGCATCAGGTTCAGGATGAAGCGGCCCCGGTCGTTGACTACGGTGTGGCCGGCATTGTTGCCGCCCTGGTAGCGGACCACCACGTCGCAGCGCTCACTGAGCAGGTCCACCATACGGCCTTTGCCCTCGTCGCCCCAGTTGACGCCCACAATTGCAGTTAGCATGTTGTTTTGTCCCCCAAATCGTCTTTCGTATAACGGCGGGGAGGTTTTTCGCTCCGCACCGTAGGACAGCATATCACATAACGGGGGGAAAAACAATCCCTTTGGGGGGATTTCTGCGTTTCAAAAAAGTCGCCGCGCCACTTTTTTGAGTGCAGGCCGCCTCGCTTTCCCGGGCGCGGCCTGCTCCGGTCACTTCGATAGACCCAGCTTCTGTTCTGCCTCTTCCCGCATTTTGTACTTCAGGATCTTCCCCGCTGCGTTCATCGGAAAGGCATCCACGAAATCAATATACCGGGGGACCTTATGCTTGGCCATGTGGGACAGTACATACGCCCTGATCTCTTCCACAGAGGACTCCTCCCCCTCCTTGAGAATGATGCAGGCCATGATTTCCTCCCCATACTGCTCGTCGGGGACGCCGATGACCTGGACATCCTTCACCTTGGGGTGAGTATACAAAAATTCCTCGATCTCCCGGGGATAGATATTTTCGCCGCCCCGGATAATCATGTCCTTCAGCCGCCCCGTCACCTTGAAGTTGCCGTTTTCATCTTCACAGCAGAGATCACCGCTGTGGAGCCAGCCCTCCGCGTCGATGGCGGCGGCGGTGGCGGCGGGCATTTTGTAGTACCCCTTCATGATATTATAGCCCCGGGCCACGAATTCGCCGCTGACCCCCTTGGGGCACTCCTCCCCGGTGTCCGGGTCGATGATCCTGCACTCCACGTTGGCGAACCGGCTGCCCACCGTTTCCGTGCGCACGTCCAGGGGATCGTCGAAGCTGCTCATGGTGCAGCCGGGAGACGCCTCCGTCTGGCCGAACACAGAGATGATCTGTTTCATGTTCATCACGTCCGCCGCCTTCCGCATCAGCTCCGGGGGGCAGTTGGCTCCGGCCATGATGCCGGTGCGGATGTGGGAGAAGTCGGTGGAGGCGAAATCCGGGTGGTTCATCATGGCGATGAACATGGTGGGCACGCCGTTGAAGGTGGTGATCCGCTCCTGGTTGATACAGGCCAGGGCGGGCTTGGGGGAGAAGTAGGGCAGGGGGCACATGGTTGCGCCGTGGGTCATGGAGGCCGTCATGGACAGCACCATGCCGAAGCAGTGGAACATGGGCACCTGAATCATCATCCTGTCGGCGGTGGAGAGGTCCATGTGGTCCCCGATATACTTGCCGTTGTTCACCACGTTGTAGTGGGTGAGCATGACCCCCTTGGGGAAGCCGGTGGTGCCGGAGGTGTACTGCATATTGGCTACGTCGTGAGGGCGCACGGCGGCGGCGCGGCGGCGGACCTCCTGAGGAGAAGTCTTTCCCGCCAGAGCGGAGGCCTCCTCCCAGGTGAGGCACCCGGCCTGCCGGTAGCCCACAGTGATGATGTTGCGCAGGAAGGGCAGACGCTTGCAGTGGAGCGGCTTGCCGGGCTGGGCGGTCTCCAGCTCAGGGCACAGTTCGGCAATAATCCCGGCATAGTTGCTGTCCCGGTAGCTGTCGATCATCACCAGCGTGTGCGTGTCGGACTGGCGGAGGAGGTACTCCGCTTCATGGATTTTATAGGCGGTGTTCACAGTCACCAGCACCGCGCCGATTTTTGTGGCGGCCCAGAAGGTGATGAACCAGGCGGGCACGTTTGTGGCCCAGACGGCCACCTTGTCTCCGCTTTTGACCCTCAGTGCGATGAGGGACCGGGCAAACTGGTCCACATCGTCCCGGAACTGGGCGTAGGTCCGGGTGTAGTCCAGAGTAGTGTACTTGAACGCGTACTGATCCGGGAACTCCTCCGCCATTTTGTCCAGCACCTGCGGGAAAGTGCAGTCAATAACGATGTCCTTTTTCCACACATACCGTCCCGTTCCGGCGGTGTTGTAGTAGAGGTGGCTCTTCCGGCCCTCCCTCTCGAAGCGGGACATATAGACGGCGTAGTGGGTCAGAATCATCTCCGCGTCGTCCAGTCCCTCCATCCATGCGGGGTCCCAGATCAGGGAGATGAAGCCGTCATAGTTGACGCTGCCCAGGGCGTTCATCAGCTCCCGCATGGGCAGCGCGCCCTCGCCCACCAGCTCCGGGGTACCCAGGTCCGCGCCGTCGGTAAGGCGCACATGGCGGACGTAGGCCCCCAGGTTGGTGATGGTCTGCTCGGGGGTCTCCTTCTGCATCAGACAGGTGCTATGGGCGCTCCAGCAGGCGGCAAGATGGTCGCAGGCGAAGTAATCCAGCACCTCCACCAGTTTTTTCGTGTCGGCCATGGCGCCGGTACTCTCCAGCAGAAGGGTGACGTTGTTTTTTTCCGCCAGGGCAACGGCGGGGGAGAGCTTTTCGATGACCTTCCGGCTATCGCCGCATACGGTGTGGATCACCACATAGGGGACCAGGAGGTTTGCCGCCGTCTCCACGGCGGAGGAAAGCTCGTCCTCCGCCTCGGGAGCGGTCAGGTCGGCGGCCGTCCCCACGCAGGGGACGGTCAGGTCCTTCGCCGCCAGCCGGCGGCGGGCCGCCGCGGCCAGCTCCGGATTCGTGGGGCTGTTTCTCACGGTCAGGAGGGGGTTCTTCACGCTGTCGATCTCCAGGCCGCTGAGCTTGGCGCCGGAAGCGGCCTGACAGGCTGCGGACCAGTCCAATTTGGTCCAGTATTTCATGGAAAAAGATAGTTTCATATAGCGATACCTCTTTCTTCGCCGCCTCCGGCGGCGAGGGGGAGATTTTTCTTCAATCGGCCCGTG
>JAAZZJ010000225.1 GCA_014237695.1 Oscillospiraceae bacterium
GCAGAATTTGTCAAAGGCGTACAGACCCCGATCCAGAAGTCCCCGTTTGATGGCGAGAATCTGTTCCCTCTGCTGGGCGGAGGCCGCCCCGGCGATCCGGCTGCAATAACGTTCCGCCTCCGCGATGGTCTCCCGGTCGAAAAACCACAGGTCCACGTTCCACAGCTGGCCGTCCACCATCGCCTCGAAGCCGTGGAACCAGACGGTCTTCCCCTCCTGCGTGCGCTCCTCCTTGGCCTCGTACCAGGAGGGATGGAAGGTCTCCAGTATCCGCCCTGTCAGCCAGTACAGCTTCCGCATATCCATTCCGTCGTTTTCGATGTCGATGTCCAGATCGTTCCATGCCATCATGTCCATCTGATAGCTACCGACCGCGTGGGGCGTACCGCACTCCCGCAGCATGTCCAGCAAGCCGCAGTCGTATAATATATTGTCCGCGTTCCGGCGGATGGTATCGCTGTCCATCAAGCTGCCCTCCTGAAAAATCACATAAAAATATTGACAATTATTGCGGTCAATGATAAAATAATTTTCCTTTTTGCCCCGGAGTTCCCCCAACTCCGCCCCCAGAAAGAGGGCAGTCCCGTCACGCGCGGGGAAGGTTCGTGACCTCCCGCGCGGCTTGCGGGCCGGACTGTCTCCCGGCGGCTTTTAAGGCCATGATGGCGCGCCTGATCGTCATCCGCTGGTCTGAACGCGCCGGGACCCATCTTTCACCAAAGGAGCAAAAATCATGATCGAAATGAAAGGAATCTCGAAAACCTACCGGGTCCGGCGGCGGGAGGCCGGACTGGGGAACGCGCTGAAAAGCCTCGTCTCCCGCGACTATACCGACATCCCCGCCCTGCGGGACATGTCCTTCACCGTCCCCGACGGCCAGATTTTAGGCTACATCGGCCCCAACGGCGCGGGGAAAAGCACCACCATCAAGATCCTCAGCGGCATCCTCCGGCCCGACCGCGGGGAATGCACCGTGGACGGGCTGGTGCCCTGGGAGGACCGGAAGCGACATGTGGCCCGGCTGGGTGTGGTCTTCGGCCAGCGCAGCCAGCTGTGGTGGGACGTACCTGTCATGGAGTCCTTCGACCTTCTGCGGGACATCTATAGGGTCCCGGCGGCGGAGTTCCGGGAGAATCTGGACCGTCTGACGGTCCTGCTGGACCTGGGCGACCTCTTGAAGACCCCCGCCCGGATGCTGTCCCTGGGCCAGCGGATGCGGTGCGAGATCGCCGCCGCCCTGCTCCACGGACCCAAAGTCCTGTTTCTGGACGAGCCCACCATCGGCCTGGACGCGGTGTCGAAGCTCAAGGTCCGGGAGTTCATTCTGGAGCAGAACCGGCTGTGCGGCACCACGGTCCTCCTGACCACCCACGATATGCAGGACATCGACGCCCTGTGTTCCCGGGTGCTGCTCATCGGCAAGGGCCAGCTCCTTCTGGACGGCGACACCGCCCGGATCCGGGCCATGGCCGGGGAGAGCCTGTCCACCGAGGAGCCGGTGGCGGACCTGTACCGCCGGTTCGGCATCTGAGGGGGACGGAACCATGAGAAAATACTGGTCCTTCTTCAAAATGCGCCTGATGGCGGGGCTCCAGTACCGGGCCGCCGCCATGGCGGGCATGAGTACCCAGTTTGTCTGGGGCGCTATGGAGATACTGCTCTACCGCGCCTTCTGGCTGGAGCATCCGGAGCGGTTCCCCATGGGCATGGAAGCCCTCTCCTCCTACATATGGCTCCAGCAGGCGTTCCTGTCCCTGTTCGCCATGTGGAACTGGGAGAATGACATCCTGGAATCGGTGAAGACCGGCGCGGTATCCTACGAGCTGCTGCGGCCCACGGACATCTACAGCATGTGGATGGCCCGCTCCATCGCCAACCGGCTGGCCCGGGCGGCTCTGCGGATGGTCCCGGTGATCCTGCTGTCCTCCCTGCTTCCGGCCCCCTGGGGATTGCGGCTGCGCATCTCCCCGGCGGCCTTCGGCGTGTTCCTGCTGTCCATGGTCCTCATGGTGCTGGTGGTGTGCGCCTACAGCCTGTTCGTCTACTCTTTGACCTTTTACCTGACGGACCCCAACGGGATCATGGTGCTGTCGGTGGCGGCGGCAGATCTGCTGGGCGGAGCCATCGTGCCCCTGCCCTTCCTGCCGGAGGGCTTCCGGAAATTCGCGGAACTGACCCCCTTCGCCTCCATGCAGAATGTGCCCCTGCGGATCTTCAGCGGGGATATCCCCCTCCCGGAGGCCCCGGCGGTGATGGGACTGCAGGCGTTCTGGATCGTGGTCCTGCTCTCAGCCGGATACCTTCTCACAAGAAACGGCCTGCGCCGCGCGGTGATACTGGGGGGCTGAAAAATGAGACTGTATTTCAAATTTTTCTCCATCCACTTCCGCTCCGCCATGACCTACCGGTCCAGCTTCTTCCTCAGCTGCCTGGGACACCTGCTTATTACCACCAATGTGTTCCTCAGTGTGGCGTTTCTGATGGACCGCTTCGAGTCCGTGGGCGGCTACACCCTGCCCCAGCTGTCGCTGTGCTATGCGGTAATTCTGGCGGGGACCTCTCTGGCGGAATGCTTCGCCAGGGGGATCGATGCCTTCGGGCGCATTCTCTCCCAGGCGCAGTTTGACCGGATCATGCTCCGGCCCCGTCCGCTGCTCTTCCAGGTGCTGTGCCAGGACATGAAGCCCACCATGCTGGCCCGGCTGCTCCAGGCGGTTATCATGCTGGCCTGGGCCATTCCCTCCGGCGCGGTACACTGGACGCCGTTCAAGGCGCTGACGCTGACATTGATGATCCTATGCGGCGCGGGCATTTTCTTTGGGGTGTTCCTGATTAACGCCTGCGTCACGTTCTTCACCCTGGAGCATGTGGAGGCGCTGAACATCTTCATGGACGGCCCCCGGGAGTACGGCAAGTACCCCTTCGGCATCTACGGCAGGCCGGTGCTGCTGATCCTGACCTTCCTGGTGCCCCTGGCCCTGGTCCAGCACTGGCCGCTGCAATACCTCTTCGACCGGGGTCCGGCGTGGTACGGGCTGCTGCCCATCATATCGCTGCTGTTTCTCATTCCCTGCGCCCTGCTGTGGCGGCTGGGGGTGCGGCACTACCGGTCCACCGGGTCGTGATAGCTTTTATTCTATCATGAATCGGTCCGGGATACAAGATAAGATATTTGGAGGTACTGTCATGGGAGAAATATCACTTGGCATCATGACCAAGGAACTTTGCCACGAACTGTTCCGGAACTGGGAAAACGATCCCGACATCTACGCGGATATGTCCCTGTTCAAAGTATATCAATACGATGAAGATGCCGTAAACAGATACTTTGATACAAAGCAGGACTCGTCCCGCGTCCTCCTGGCCATCATGAAGGACGGCGCGCCGGTCGGAGAAATCCAGCTGAAGCAGATAGACTTTGAACGCAAAGAGTGTACGCTGAGCATCCATATGCAAAACGACACATTCAAAGGCCGCGGCTATGGGACCTGCGCGGAACGATTAGCCGTGCAATATGCTTTTGAAACTTTGGACATAGAGGCAGTAAACGCCGACGTGATTGCCAAGAATACGCGAAGCCAGCACGTTCTGGAAAAGGTCGGGTTTCGATTCCTAAAAGAAGAAAACGGTTTCAGGTATTATCGCTGCGAGCGGTAAACAGGCGGCGTTGCCTTCCGTTTTTCAGCTTCATATCCTGCACATCTTCCCACAAAATATCGGGAAACGCTGTCGGTCATCTGCTATCCTGTATGCAGACAGACCGGATAAGGAGGGACGATATGGATTGGGTAATGGGGATGCAGCGGGCTATCGATTACGTGGAGGCGCACATCACGGAAGAGCTGGATTATAACGAGATCGCCAGACAGAGCTGTTCCACCGCCTACCATTTTCAGCGGATGTTCGGGCTCCTGTGCGGGTATACGCTGGGAGAATACATCCGGAACCGCCGGCTGACGCTGGCGGGCGGCGAGCTGGCTTCCGGCGATGTGAAGGTCATCGACACCGCCCTGAAATACGGCTACGACAATCCCGACAGCTTTGCCAGAGCGTTTACCCGCTTCCATGGCGTCACGCCCTCCCAGGCGCGCAGGGAGGGTGCAAAGCTGAACTCCTTCTCACGGCTGTCCCTGAAATTATCATTAGAAGGAGGCTCTATCATGGAGTACAGGATCGAAGAAAAGCAGGAGCTGCGGCTTACGGGATATAAACGGCGGTTCACCGGCGTACCCCACGTCACAGCGGAATACGATGAGCAGATGACGGATCTTTATGTCCACACCCGGGCAAACCAGTTTCTTCTGCGCGGTATGTCCGCAGACGATTCCCGGGCTACGAACTACAGTGTAATTACCAACGTATCGGATGACGGATATGATTTCTACATTGCGGAGCAGCTGCGGGACTGGTACCACGAGCATATGGCAGAGGACGTTGCGCTGGGCGCGGAAGCCGCCCGGTTTGAGGATATCGTGATCCCCGCCGGGACCTACGCCGTCTTGGTGATCCACGACGAGGCTCGCAACGGCTACTTG
>JAAZZJ010000226.1 GCA_014237695.1 Oscillospiraceae bacterium
AGTGCCATCCTTGGCTTTGTCGAATATCGCTTACACAGAATTTTACACCATGCCCAAAAAGATGCACCGCGCAGCGGTGCATCTTTTTTATTTCCGGCGCTCCCGCGCCCCCGTTATCGGACCTCTCCGGCTGCCTTACGCCTTTTCCCGCTGTTTCCGGCTCTTCCAGACGGCGGCCAGAATATCCTTCAATACCAGGAAGGCGTCCAGCTCACTGTAGCCGTAGCTGCTTTTTAGATCTGCGATCATTGCGGACAGCTGTACGGCGTAGTAGTCCACGTTCACATCCTGCCGGTAGGTCAGCAGGATGGGGTATTTTTTGCCCCAGGCCTTTGTCCAATCGATCTTTTCCTCCAGAGCGGCACTGGTCCGCTCAATGGCCTGCTCCACCTCCTGAATATCCATATCAAAGTCGATCAGTTCGTCCAGCGACAGGCGGTACAAGAGCGCCAGCCGTTTGGACTGCCGGATGTCGGGCAGCGTCTCATTGGTTTCCCACTTGGATATGGTCTGACGGCTCACCCCCAGCTTTTCCGCCACCTCCTCCTGAGAGAGCCCGCATTTCTTACGCGCCTGGAACAGGTTGTTTCCCAAATTCATCATGGCACCTCTTTCTTCTTAGGATGTCCCCATTATACCGTCCCTCGTCCCCCAAATCCACCAGGCAGCTCATGCAATTCCGCCCGAATAGTTAACATCCCCTATGTGCCGCAAACTCCTCAAAGCTTCCATACCGCCGGATACGCCCGCCGTTCTCCTCGATCAGGCTAACAAGCTCTGCCTCGATCCTCCGGGCGGCCTCCGCCAGCCTGTCCAGCGCTCTATGGTCGTACGCCTCCAGCAGATCATACTCACCCACCTCGTCTAATTCCCTCTGCAAACACACTGCCGAGAGAAACGCCAAAACCGCATTCCCCGCCTCACAGCACACGTAAATTTTATTTCCTCATAGAGTCCCGCAAGCTGCATTCCGTCGATGGCGCCTCCTCCCGGACTTGCATCCTCCACCGCCGCCTGTACCGGCACCGCGATCCCCAGATGCCTGCAAACATCCGCCAGCATCTTTCTGGCGCAAGCCGCCGCTTCGTCTCCGTTGGATGCCTTCACCACGCTCCTGTACCCCTCCACGATCTCCTTCCGGCACTTCCCGGAGCTTCATCAGGTCCTCAAATTGCTGCTTCAAGCCAAAATGGAAGTACCCATGTTGGAATACTGCCACCGCATCCGCCAGCGTCATGATGACCATTCCCGTGAGCTTCCATGCCTCTGTCTCCGTGCGTACACGCTCCAGCATCCCGCAGAGCCGCCCTGCCTCCCTGCACCGCTCCTCTGCAATCTCCCGGACGTACGCACCGTCAGCCAGACAGCACTGCGATTTCTCCTGCATTCCCTGAAGCCGCGCCATGTCCTCCGCACTGCCGCAGAAAATGATCTCAGCATCTCCCACCAGCGGCGTCAGGTTCTCCCGCAGACAGGCGATCCGTTCTATCCGCTCCCAGGACATCGGGAATATGTCATACCCCACACCCTCCAGGATAAACCCCGCCGCCATCTCATATCCGCGTTCCGTCTTCGGAATAAAGCAGCAGTCCACATCCGACCTGCTGTTGGCCGTACCGTTGACATAGGACCCATATATCAGTACCAGGCTGATATCCTCCGCATATTCCCGCTCCGCCTTCTCCGCGATCCACCGGACCAGCCTGCCGTTGATCTCTTTCCGTCTTTCCATACATTCTCCTCTTAACGTCTGCCGTCCCGCAGGCTCTCCAATACCTGCGCCACCGTCATTTGCAGCTCCTCCGGGATTTCCTCCCTCCCCGGCAGCACCGCCTGGTATGCTTCCCATCCGACTTCCTCGATCTCAAACACCGGCTCCGGAATGCCCAGCGCCTCGCAGACCATCTTCTCAAACGCAAAGTAGTCCGCCATATCCGTGGTCCCCACGTGGAAGATTCCCCGCAGTCCATGCCCCAGCACATACCGCGCCCAGTCCCCCACCTGTCTCGCCAGCGCAACATTCACCGTATCCCCCCGCCAGGTGTGATGGGGCTCCCCGCTCCGGCTGTGCCTCTCCAGCATCCTGAGTCTGGGACAGTCCTCCGACCACACGGAAGGCAGCCGGAAAACGCTCAGCCGCTCCCCCAGCCTTTCCTCCAGCATGGCCTCGCAGTCCCGCTTAAAAACGCCATATTCCGACTCCGGCGTGGGCTCATCCACTTCCCTCCGGGGCCGCGACAGATCCCCGTCAAACACGTTCGCCGTAGACACATACAGCAGCCGCGCCCCACTCCCCGCCAGCCTTTCCGCCAGTGCCTCATGGAAGGCCATCTGCTGCCCAAAATCCCCCCGAACAGAGGAAATCACGATCTCCGGCGCTTCCCGCTCCAGTACCTCCGCCAGCCGTCCCGGCGCCTCCACCGGCAGACAGTACCCGCCCTCCGGCGTGCCATGCCCCGATGCCGGGATCACCTGATACTCCTCCCGCAAAGCAGCAGCAACTGCCCGCCCCACCAGTCCATTTGCGCCTAGCAGCAGTACCTTTTCCTTCATTTTTGTATCTCCCTTCATGTTTTCCCCTATCATACCACAGCCGGTTGCTGCCCGCAAGGGGCAGACAAAAGCCGGGGGAGCGGCATTCTTTCCGCTCCCCCGGTTCCCTGTACCGGAACTGTTCCGGCCCATGCCTCCGTTTAACAGACGAAACCGTCCAGAACCTCCTTCAGGGTCTCCTCCACCAGCCCGGCAGGGATATTCCCGCCATTGAAGTCCTTGTAATCTACGGCGCTGATACGGAAGAAAATACCGTCCAATGTGAAGTACGCAGTATACCAGTCAACAGCCGGACTTGGCACGCTGCCGCCTTCCTGTTCCGGGATCTCCGTTTTGGATATCAGGACGTTCAGACCGCTGGGGGTTACATAAGTCTCCTGAACAGCAGCTGCGTCATCCGAATAGAGCAGCTCCATCTCATCAAGGAAACTGTTCTCCGTGTCGATCGCCAGTTCCGCAGAAACAGTAATGTCGACCCCACCCCAGGGCTGCAGTTCCGGGCTGCCGCTGCGAAGAGAGTAGCAGCCATACATCCTGACAGCCACGATGCCGTCCATCGGCGTTACACCGTCAGCGGCATGTCCAGGGCCTGGACTGAAGTGGGCCACAAACCTGCCCTTACCGTCCGGCAGGCCTACATCCATAGTGCCGCCCGAATGGGCTTCATCCAGCACGGGGTTTTCCATAACCCGGATCCCCACAAAGTCCTCCATTTTTTCCCAGGAGGAGAACGTTCTGGCGGCGGGCTCCGTAAATCCCTGGTCCAATTCCATGATTTGCTGAGAGAGTTCGTCAATGGAAAAATACCGGATATCTCTGCTGATGGTAACGCTGGAAACCTCTTCCAGAGTACCGTCCGGACCGGTGGCCCTCATCTCATTATTCCAGATATCCACGATCCGCACCCCGGACAGCTCCACCGCCACCGCTGTCCCCGCCAGCACGGCGCACAGGCACGCGGCGATGACAGCCGCCCGGCTCCATCCTCGCCGCCCCCGCTTCGCCACGGAAAGCTCAAGTCCCGCCTCCTCGACCAGCGCGGGGTCAATGTGATCCATCGCTTCCATGATCTTGTCCTTATTCATGATAAAGCCCCTCCTTTTTCAGATAGTCCTTCAATTTCTTCCGCATCCGGAACAGCGCCGATTTCGTCCGGCTGAGGCTCCAGCCCGCCCACCGTGCGGCCTCCTCCACCGTGTCGCCGTACCAGTACCGGCGGAGGAACACGCCCCGGTTCCTCTCCGGCTGGCCCGCAAGGAAAGCGGAGACGGCCCGGCCCAGCTCCCTGGCCTCCAGCTCGGCCTCCGGGGCGCCGGACAGGGACAGAGCCAGCTCCAGAGCAGCCTCATCCGCCTGCCGGGGCCTCCGCTCCCTGGAGCGCAGAAGGGTCAGCGCCTGGTTCCGGGTAATAACGCCCAGCCAGCCTTTGAAATGCTCCGGTCTCTCCGGCGGAACGGCGTTCCAGACCCGCAGCCACACGTCCGCCAGACACTCCTCCGCATCCTCCTCGCTGTCCAGGATCCGCAGAGCGATAGCCCGGCAGTAGGGCCCATACACCATCCCCGTAGCCCGGATGGCCTCCTCTGAGCGGGCAAAATAGAGCCCCAGCAGTTCCTCATCCGTCAATCCGATCACCTCCAGATTTGTCAGATTCCATGAAAACCGGCTTTCACCTATAAAGACTGCCAAACCGCCCCGTTGGTTGCGCCTCCTTCTGTAATATTTTCCCCGGTCTTTCCCTAAGACCGCTATATACCAAAACAGGAGGGCCATCCTACGGATGGTCCTCCTGTTACACTATAAAAGATCAGATACTCTTATCGTCCACGTACAGCTCGCGCACCGCATTGGGATCGGCGGCGGGCTTTGCGGCGGCAGGGGCGGGAGCGGCCTTGGGCTCGTCGTGGGGGCCGTCTCTCCAGGCCAGGAACTTGGGGGCCACCTGGGGGAACAGCGCCAGACTCAGCA
>JAAZZJ010000227.1 GCA_014237695.1 Oscillospiraceae bacterium
GCCTGGTGCATATCATCGGCAGTGATCTGGATATGCTCAGCATAGTCCAGCTGGTGCTGGCCGGGACCATGGTAGGAGTGCTGTTCTCTCTTGTGGCTCTGGAGAGCGGGAGCATCTGGAACGGCGCGCTGATCCATGGCGTGTGGAACGCCGCCACGCTGTTCCTCCATATCGGGCCGGAGACGAACGCGCAGAGCCTTATTAACTACCTTCCGGAGACGAAAGACTTTCTGCTCACCGGCGGGGACTTCGGCATGGAGGCTTCTATCATATCCGTCGCGGCCTACGCTCTGTTTGCGGGGATGGCGCTGTTCCTTCTCCGCAAGGGAAAGAAACGTGCAGATTGCGGCCCTGCCTGAAAAATCGGGGGCGTCCAGGCGGTCTTGAGACCTGGATGCCCCCGATTTTTCATTGAGCCGTTTTAAGAACCTGCATTCACAACCGCAGCACGCCGTCTGGCCGGTCTTTTTCCCGCCATACTGCGTTGATCTCCCTTGTCTGACGAGAAAAATCCTCGTCCATCTGGCATTCCCCGATGATGAATACAGGTTCTAAGAGAGAGTATATTGTTTCCCGGCGCCGCCCCATCGGCTCCGGCGGAAACACAAAAAAACGCCCTGCGGCCAAAGCCGCAGAACGCACCTGATCGTGCCCCTGAGGGGGCACAACAAACGTCCTTCCGGTTCCGGCAGAAAAACCGTCAGGCTGCCGTGTATCTGACTCATCCTCTCCAGGAGGCTTCACAGTGACCGACTCGCGGGGACTTTCACCCCATTCCACGCGCCGCACCAGCGGCCGCAGTCTGACGCCATATAGGATTTGACCGTATTATACCACCTCGTTGGCGGTTTGTAAAGAGCGGTTTTTCATGCGATATTACCTCCCGCGGAAAAACCGTCAGAACAGGCTCATCTGCGCCTGCCCCCGTTTCTCTTCAAAGGTGTGCAGATAAGCGAATATCCGGTCATTGTCATGAACGATTCCATTTTCCTCGCAAAAGCCATGGAACAATTCCATCAGCGGGCCGTTTCGCGGGCTTTTTACTTCATAGCGCATCCCGTAGGTCCTGATATACCGCTCCTTCATCCCCGGGAAAAGCCGGTCCAGCTGCCTGTAGAAGTATTCCCGGTTCCCCTCCCGGAGGGTAAGCCCCATCCCGAAGGAGATCACGCCATAGACCCCCGCCCCGGCGCAGCTATTCAGGATGCCCAGAATATTCTCCTCGGTATCGTTGATAAACGGAAGAATCGGGCTCAGCCACACAACGGTGGGGATGCCCGCGGTGTGGAGCTGCTTCAGCGCCTCCACCCGCTCCCGCGTGGTACTCACATTGGGCTCCAGCTTCCGGCACAGGTCCTCGCTGTGGGTGGTCAGCGTCATCTGGACCACGCACCTGCCCCGCTCGTGGATATCCCGCAGGAGGTCAAGATCCCGGAGTACCCGTGCCGATTTGGTGTGCAGCGTGATTCCGAAGCCATACTGGCGGACCAGCAGAAGCGCCTTTCTGACGTTTCCGGTCTCCTCCTCAAGAGGGATATAGGGGTCCGTCATAGCGCCCGTACCCAGCATACATCGGGTACGCTTTCGCCGCAGAGCCTGTTCCAGCAGCTCGATGGCGTTTTCCTTCACCTCGATGTCCTCAAAGGCATGGTCCATGTGATAGCACGCACTTCGGGAATCGCAGTATATGCACCCATGGGAGCAGCCCCGGTACAGATTCATCCCGTTCTGCGCCGACAGGAGTCCTTTCACCTGAACAAAGTGCATAAAAACGCTCCTTTCTGTGGCCTCCCCCGGAAAGCGGACAGCGCCGGCTTTTCCTCCCGGACCCGATATCCGGAGAGAAAAGCCGGCGCGAGCCGTCACTGTGCCGCGAAATAGTACCCCACGCCCCGCTTTGTCAGAATCAGAGCGGGACTGGCGGGATCGTCCTCGATCTTCTCCCGCAGCCGCCGGACGGTGACGTCCACCGTGCGCACATCATCGCCCACATAGTCGTAGTTCCAGACCTGTTCCATGAGGTCGGTCCGGGAGTACACCTTGCCGGGGTGCCCCGCCAGAAAGACCAGCAGCTCGTACTCCCGCTGGGTCAGGTCCACCGGGGCGCCGTGCTTGGCGACCTGATAGTTCTCCGGGTTGATGGACAGTCCTCCCGCCGTGATGACCGCCGCCGTCTCCTCCGCCCCTGCCTGAAGCATGGCGGTACGGCGGATGTTGGCCTTCACCCGGGCCAGCAGCTCCCGCATGGAAAAGGGCTTGGTGATATAGTCGTCCGCTCCGATCTCCAGACCCATCACCTTGTCGGACTCGCCCTCCCGGGCGGTAAGGATGATGACCGGCACGCCGTCCCCCTCCTCCCGGAGGATACGGCAGACGTCGAAGCCGTTCCGTCTGGGCAGCATCACGTCCAGCAAAATCAGGTCCGGTTTCTCCTCCCGTGCGGCGGTCAGTCCCGCCTCGCCGTCATAAGCGGTGAGGACGGCGTAGCCCTCCTTCTCCAGGTTGAAGCGCACGATGTCCACGATACTCTTCTCGTCCTCCACGATGAGGACTCTTTTTTTCTCTTCCATATCTTCTCCTTTGCCGCCCCCGCCAGAGAGGCGGTCCGCTCAGAGGCCCAGCAGCAGCTTGCCCTTCAGTACGGCGGCGATGGTCTTGGCGTCCCTGATCTCACCGGAAAGCACCTGCTCCGTCAGCTGGTCGAAGGGGATCCGCTCCAGATCCAGAAACTCGTCCTCGTCCAGATGGGTCTCCCCGAAGGTCAGATCCCGGGCCAGATACATCCGGATGATCTCCCCGCAGTAACCGGGGGACGGATACAGCTCTCCCAGAGAGCGGAATTCTCCGGCCACAGCGCCGGTCTCCTCCTTCAGCTCCCGGATGGCGGCCTCCCGGGGATCCTCTCCATACTCCAGTTTTCCCGCCGGAAGCTCCCGCAGGACCTCCTCGTAGGGATACCGGAACTGGCTCACCAGCAGCGCCCTGTTCTGACTGTCCAGGGCCAGTATGCACACGCCGCCGGGGTGGTCTACCACCTCCCGAAAGGCCTCCCCGCCGTTGGGCAGCCGGACGGTATCCCGCCGGACATGGAGGATGCGGCCGTTAAAAATCTCCTCACTGGATATCTTTTTTTCAATCAGATCCATACCGGACCCCCTCTTTCTCTATAAGTTTTATTAGTATACCATGAATCCACCGGAAATTCCATAGATAAATCCTTAATTTGTGCGCATAAACCCCGTCCGCTCGGTCCGCCGCTCGAATTCCTCCAGTCCCTCCCGGAAAAGCTCCACGGCCTCCTCGCCCTCTTCCCGGCGGATATGGTCCGTAAAGCCCCGCAGCCGCTCCAGACAGGACGCCGTACCGAAGACCTCGATATACTCCCGCCAGAACTCCAGACTCACCGGCGAAAAAGCGTTGAGGATCAGCGGAGTGATGGAGTTGCCGCTGAGAAAGGCAACCGTGCGGTGATAGCGGAACAGCGCCTGGGCGAATGGGTAAACGCCCTCTCCGGACGCCTCCTCCGCCTGCCGGTACAGCTCCTCCAGCTTCTCCAGATCCTCCTCCGTATGGCTGGACGCCAGCCCCCGGAAGGCGGGCCCCTCCAGATAGTAGCGGACCTGTAAAATACTGCGGCAGGTCTTGGCGTCCAGCTGTCCGCCGTGGTAGTGCATGATAGCCAGAAGGGTATCCACCGTCCCCGTCTGGGCGTAGTCCGCCACGGATACGCCCCGGCGGCTGGTCACATCCAGAAACCCCAGACGGTGCAGCTCCCGGACGCCCTCATGTACGGCGGTCTTGCTGATCTTCATATCATCCGCCAGCTCCCGCTCCGTGGGCAGGCGGTCCCCGGGGCGCAGCTGCCCGGAGAGGATCATCCCCACCACCTGCTGCACGAACAGCTCCCGGATGGAGGGCGCGACGATCTCCTTGAATTCCACGGGGGCCTCCTTCTGGTCTGACCACGACCTTAAATTTTGACCGTCCATCTTTATGAAGAATAGCCAAAGGATAGTCCTTTACTTCCTCTCTAAAATATCATAAAATAAACGATATGGCAAGAGAGAACCGATCGCCCTGTTCCCCCCCTGCGCGGACGGGACGGCCGGGAAACGAGTGCGGAACAGAGCAGTGAAAAGTGTGCATACGCGTGGAATAAAGGAGGAAAACGAACATGGGAAAGCAGACCAAATCCAACACGCCCCTGGATGATAGCAAGCTCTCCTTCCGGATCCCCCGCACGGACCAGCCTCGTGAGAAGATTGTCAAGCTGGGCCGGATGATTACCGACCGGGTCCCCGCCAAACTGGGCGGTGTCACCGGAAACGACCCGGAGTACTGGGGCCTGGCCGGGCTGGTCACCGACGAGATGGCGGACGTGGCCCTGAAAATGGGCG
>JAAZZJ010000228.1 GCA_014237695.1 Oscillospiraceae bacterium
TGCGGATGGAAGGGAGCGGTTCCCCTGGTTTCAGCTTGCCGGACGCCACGGCCCCTTTGATCTGGCGGCATATCTGCTCATAAATGGGCTGGCCGCTGGAGTTACTGATGATGATGTCCATCGCTTCACCTCGCATCTGTTTATCTGTATATGAACAGTATACACAGTATGAACGGTTTGTCAAGAGGGAAAGAGAAGATTTTTCAAAAAAATTTCCGTGGGGGAGCCGCCTGCGTTATGCCGAACAAAAGGGGAAAATCCCGCCGTTTTTTGGCCGCTTTTTTCAGAAGGCGGGGTTGTTCTTTGAGAGAATATATGGTATAACTTGCTTAATACGCTTCCGCATATGTTTGGATCGGGGAGGGGAGATCGGATGGCAGCACAGAAACAGGCCGGCTACCGGATGGACATGGTACACGGCCCGCTGGCGGGGAAGATCCTGCTGTTTGCCCTGCCGCTTATGCTTTCCAGCCTGCTGCAGCTGCTGTTTAACGCCGCCGACGTGGTGGTGGTGGGCCGCTGCGCGGGGGAGGCGGCGCTGGCCGCCGTGGGGTCTACCAGCTCCCTTATCAACCTGCTGGTCAACCTGTTCGTGGGCTTCTCCGTGGGCACCAACGTGGTGGTGGCCCGTGACATGGGGAGCGGCAGGGAGGAGGATGTACGCAGCAGCGTCCACACCGCCATCACCATCTCGCTCATCAGCGGCGTGCTTCTGGCGGTGCTGGGGGTGGCTCTGGCCCGGCAGCTGCTGGTCTGGACCTCGTCCACGCCGGACGTGATCGATCTGGCCACCATCTATCTGCGGATCTATTTTGCCGGGATGCCGGTGAACATGCTCTATAACTTCGGCTCGGCCATCCTTCGGGCCCAGGGGGACACCCGGCGTCCGCTGTACTACCTGGCTATCGCCGGAGTGACCAATGTGGCGCTGAATCTGCTGTTTGTCATCGTGTTCCGGATGAGCGTGGCGGGAGTGGCGCTGGCTACCATCATCTCTCAGGCGGTGTCCGCCCTGCTGGTGCTGGGCTGCCTGATGAGGGATGAGGGGCCGCTGCATCTGGACCTGCGGGAGCTGCATCTGGACAAGCGTATTGTGAAACGGATCTTGCAGGTGGGACTGCCTGCCGGTTTCCAGGGAATTGTATTCTCCCTGTCCAATGTGGTGATCCAGTCCTCCATCAACTCCTTCGGCTCCACGGCCATCATGGCCGGGTCTTCTGCTTCCGCCAATATCGAGGGGTTCGTCTACGTATCCATGAACTCCTTTTATCAGACGGACCTGACCTTCACCAGCCAGAACTACGGCGCGGGGGAGTGCCGCCGGGTGGACCGGTCTTTGATACTCTGCCAGCTCTATTCCCTGATTTTTGGCCTGGTTCTTGGAAATCTGGCAGTATTCTTCGGGCATCCGCTGGCTTCTGTCTACGCGCCCGGCGAGGAGGAGGTTATTGCGCATGCCATGCTGCGGCTGAAATATGTTTGCAGCCTGTATTGCCTTTGCGGTGTGATGGACGTGATGGTGGGCGCACTGCGGGGATTAGGGTACTCGGTAGTGCCCATGATCGTGTCCATGGTAGGGGCCTGCGGGTTGCGGCTGCTGTGGGTAGCTACGATCTTTCAGGTGTATCATACGCCTGCGGTGCTGTATCTGTCGTACCCGGTGAGCTGGACCATTACCGCCGCCGTGCATATCGGATTTTTCTTCTGCATCCGGAAGCGGGCCTACGCCAAGTGCGGCATCCACGGGATGCGTCCCGACGATCTGCCGCCGGAGAAGGCGCGGCAGGCCGGTACAGAATGATAGATATATAAAGAGACTGCCGCAAACACAGTTTGCGGCAGTCTCTTCTGTCATTTCAGCATCTTCCGGCAGGACCTCGCCAGCTCGTCCAGCGTCGAGCAGGGGGCCATCTGGCACAGGGAGGCCATGGTCCGGATGCTGGCCATATAGGGCCACTTCCTCTGGGGGATGGGGTTGAGCCACAGCACTCTGCCCGCCTGACGGCGGGCTTCCACCAGAGCCTGTGCGGCCCGGGGGAGGTCAATGGTCTTGGTGTCCGAGAGGATCAGCAGCGTAGTGGATGGCCCCAGAGGCGCGGGACGGCGGCTGGTCAGGTCCTCCAGAGCGGCCCCCAAGTCCGTGCCCCGGCCGAACAGGCCGGAGGAACGGACGTAATCCCGGAAGGCATCCATATTTTGCAGAGCGAAGGGGTCGACCTCCCGCACCTCCTCAGAAAAAAGAAAGGTTTGGGAGGATTCGGAGATGTCCGACATGGACTTGATGAACCGCAGCACAAACTCGGAAAACTGGAGCATGGAGCCGGACACGTCGCACAGCAGCACCAGCCGCCGCTTCTTCTGCCGCTTCCGGCGGTAGGAGAGGCGGTAAAAGCTTCCGCCGGTCTCCAGCCCCTTGCGGATGGTGCGGCGGAAATCCAGCTTTCCGCTGTGGCCCCGGGACTGCCGGCGGCGGCTCAGCTCCGCGTCCAGCTGCCGGGAGATGGCGGCGATGAGGGCCGCCGCCCGGGGGATGTCGGCGTCCTTGAACTGGGAGATATCCCGGTAGAGCAGGGCAAGGTCCGGGTCTACGGACTCGCTGCCGATGGCGGCGTCGTCCTCCATGGCCATCTGCTGCTCCAGCAGGAAGCGCGTGAACACGGAGCGGATGAAGTTGCTGTAGAGCTTCGGACTGCGCTGGAGGTTGCCCTGCATTTTTTCCAGCATCCGCCGCAGCTGGTCCCGCTTGTCGTCCCCCATGCGGACGTAGACCTCCTGCAGGTCCTCCCGCAGGTCCATGGGCCGTCCGTTGACCTGCATTTCCTGCTCCGCCTCCTGACGGCGCTGGGCCAGCTCGCGGGCCTCGGCCTCCTGCTTCCGGCGGATGACGTCCCGCTGCTCCACGCTGACGAAGAAACCGTCGAAGCAGCGCTGGAAGACCGCCTGCTCCTCCCGGCTCTTGGCGTAGACCGCCTGAAGGGCCAGACGCATGGTCTCCCGGTCGCTGAGGTCCAGCGCCGTCAGAATCTGGCAGGCATCCGCCGTCTCCCGCATCCCTACCGCCAGACCCTCCCGGCGCAGCAGGGTGGAGAACTCCGCCAGCTTTTCCAGATAGACGCTCATGCCGTATGGTGGCCGCAGGCGCCGCAGTGTTCATGGCCCGGCTCGAGGGTGTGCCCATGCGCACAGGCCTCGCCATAGAGGACTTCTTCGGCGGCGTCCAGATCCTCGCTGCTTTTCAGCACAAAGCCCATGGTCTGCCCGGCGGCTTCCCGGGTCAGGTCGCTGATACCCAGGGCTTCCAGAGCGGAGACCCAGTCCAGTGTTTCCGCGATGGAGGGCTTTTTCAGGATGCGCTCGCTCTGGCGCAGGTCATGGATGGCCTGGGCCACCTGGACGGCAAGATGCTCGTTGACATTGGGGGCCTTGGCCCGAATGATGGCGGTCTCCCGCTCAATGTCCGGGTATTGCAGATAGAGGTAGGCGCACCGCCGCCGCAGGGCCTCGCCCAGAGGCCGGGCGCGGTTGGAGGTCAGGATGACGAAGGGGATGGAGCTGGCCCGGATCACCCCGGATTCCGGAATGGTGACCTGCATTTCGCTGAGAAGCTCCAGCAGGAACGCCTCGAATTCCTCATCGGATTTGTCGATCTCATCGATGAGCAGGACCACCGGCTTTTCAGAACGGATAGCCCGCAGCAGGGGGCGTTCCAGCAGGTACTCGCTGCTGAACAGGGAGCGGGTCAATTCGTCCGCGTCCCGGCGGTTCATCTGTACCTGGATGCTCAGAAGCTGCTTCTGATAGTTCCATTCGTAGAGGGCTTTGCTCTCGTCCAGCCCTTCATAGCACTGGAGGCGTACCAGCTCCCGGTCCAGAGCGGCGGCCATGACCTTGGCGATCTCGGTCTTGCCCACGCCGGCGGGGCCTTCGATGAGCAGCGGGCGTCCCAGCTGGAGGGCGACCAACAGGGTGGTGGCGACCTCCGCGCCGCAGAGGTATTTGGCTTCGTCCAATTTCGCCTGAAGGGAAGAGATATCCATATGGGGATCTCCTTTGTGAAGTATTTAACAGAAAGCTATCCAGAGGATACCATAAATTCAGGAAAAATGCAATGAGATTTTGGTGGAAAAATGGAGCGGGATGGGGTAGAATAGATAAAAGAAGAGGGGGTCTTTGCCGCGCTTCGCGCGGCGAGGGAGTTGTTTCTCCTCGGAAGCCCGTGGGCTGTCCGCCCCCGGACCCCGGACCTACTTTTCGCGCCCGCGAAAAGTAGGCAAAAGCGGGCTTAAACCTGCGGTTTAAGAATCCCTTTCTCGGCTTTGCCTGTTCGGCAAATCCTCGGCGAGGGA
>JAAZZJ010000229.1 GCA_014237695.1 Oscillospiraceae bacterium
ACAACTCCCCCTGCCGCCCGAAGGGCGGCAAAGAACTGCCGTTTATGAACGGTGTGTAAATTCGAAAAAAGCCCCCTTGACATGTGACAACCTGTCATGTATGATAAGCGACAGTCTGTCATAAGGAGGCGCACCGTGCCTACAAGTACCTTTTTCAACCTCCCGCCCCCCAAGCGGGAGAAGCTGCTCCACGCAGCCATCGTGGAGTTCGCCCGCCGCCCCTACGGGGAGGTGTCCATCAACCGGATCATCCAGGGGGCGGAGATCCCACGGGGCAGCTTTTACCAGTATTTTGCGGATAAAACGGACCTCTTCCGCTATGTACTGCGGGGCTACGACAACATGCTGGAGACCGCCATCATGAAAAGTCTGGAGGCCTGCGGCGGACGGCCCCTGGAAATCCCTCTGGCCCTCTACGACCTTGTACTGGATTACATCCGGGAGAACTGGGCGCAGTTCGAGCTGTTCATGGGCATCCTGCAAAAAAACATGGGCATGGACGCGGGACAGCTTCTGTCCCTGCCGGAGATGGTCCTGAAGGTCATCAACCAGGCCGACTGGCGGGGCCTGGAGCATCTGGAGGCCGATGAGCGGCTGGCGGTCATGGACCTGCTGTTTTCCGCCGCAGGCCACGCCCTCATGGCCGTCTTCTGCGAAAAATTATCCAGCGAGGAGAGCCGGCGGAGGCTGGCGATCAAGACCGCTGTCATTCAGCGCGGCGCAAGATATAAGGAGGAACCTTCATGCTGAAATTAGACAACATCGTCAAGGTATACGAGACCGGCGGCGAGGACGTCACCGCCCTGCGGGGGGTGTCTCTCAGCTTCCGGGAAAATGAATTTGTTGCCATTCTGGGCCACTCCGGCTGCGGCAAGACCACTCTGCTGAACATTGTAGGCGGTCTGGACCAGTACACCAGCGGCGACCTCATCATTAATGGCCGTTCTACCAGAGAATTCCGGGACGGCGACTGGGACACCTACCGCAATCACTCCATCGGCTTCGTCTTCCAGAGCTACAACCTCATCCCCCACCAGAGCGTCCTTGCCAACGTGGAGCTGGCCCTGACCCTTTCCGGCGTGGGCAAAGGGGAGCGCCGCCGCCGGGCGGAGGAGGCTCTGAAAAAGGTGGGGCTGGGGGACCAGATCAAAAAGCGTCCCAACCAGCTCTCCGGGGGCCAGATGCAACGGGTGGCCATCGCACGGGCCCTGGTAAACGACCCGGACATTCTGCTGGCCGACGAGCCCACCGGGGCACTGGACAGCGAGACCAGCGTGCAGGTCATGGACCTGCTGGCGGAGATTGCCCGGGAGAAGCTGGTCATCATGGTCACCCACAACCCGGAGCTGGCGGAAAAGTACGCCAACCGGACCATCCGCCTGCTGGACGGTCGGGTGGTGGACGACTCCGCTCCTTACGGCGGCGTGCAGGAGAAGCCCCAGCAGGCGGAAAAGCGGCAGAAAAAGCCCTCTATGAGCTTCCCCACCGCCTTCTCCCTGTCCCTGAACAACCTCATGACCAAGAAGGGCCGGACCCTGCTGACCAGCTTCGCCGGGTCCATCGGCATCATCGGCATCGCCCTGATTCTGGCCCTGTCCTCCGGCATCAACAGTTACATCGAGCAGGTCCAGGAAGAGACCTTGTCCAACTACCCCATCACCATCATGGCGGAGAGTACCGATATGTCTGACCTGCTGGTCTCCCTCATGGGCGCCCACCGGGGGGACGGCGGCGAAGACCACGACCGGGAGCGGGTCTACTCCTCCACGGTAATGTACGACATGCTCAACTCCATGGTGGAGGCGGAGGTCCAGACCAACAACCTGAAGGATTTCAAGAAGTACCTGGACCAGGGTGGCGGCGGGATCTCCGATCTTGCTACCATCCAGTACAGCTACGACTTCGGCTTCGACATCTATACCCAGGACGAGGACGGTAAGATCGTCAAGAGCGACGTCATGACCCTGATGCAGGACGCCATGAGCGCCATGTACGGCGGGGATTACTCCTCCTATTTCGCCACCATGGGCGGCATGTACGAGCGGATGGACGTCTGGGAGGAGCTGCTGCCCGGCGAGGGAGACGAGGCCGTGGGCCAGCAGGTGCGGAGCCAGTACGACCTCCTCTACGGCAAGTGGCCGGAGAACTATGACGAGGTGATCCTCTTCGTAGACGGGAACAATGAGATCAGCGACCTGATGCTCTACGCCCTGGGACTCATGTCCTCGGACCACATGACCGACAGCCTCAGCGCCGCCATGGACGGCGAAGCTCTGGAGGCGGAGGTGCGCAGCTGGAGCTACGAGGAGCTGTGCGCCATGGATTTCAAGCTTCTGCTGCCCGCGGAGAAGTACCAGTATGAGCCCGGCACGGATACCTGGGTGGACATGTCCGCCACAGAAACGGGCATGGACTTCCTCTATAACAGCGACGATACCGGAACCCGCCTGAAGGTGGTGGGCGTGGCCCGGCCCAACGAGGAATCCACCGCCGGCATGGTCACGGGAGCCATCGGCTACACCAGCGCCCTGACCGCCTACGCCATTGAGGCCACAGCGGAGATGGACATCGTCAAGGAGCAGATGGCGGATGAGGAGACCGACGTGATTTCCGGCCTGCCCTTCCCCCGTGAGGACGATGTGGAGCCTACCGACGCGGAAAAGGCCGAAGCCATTACCGAGTACCTGACCGGCCTGTCCGCCGCCGAGAAGGCTGCGGCCTACGTGGACGTCATGGGCCAGCCCGGCGATGAATATGTGGAGACCGTGGTGGACCAGCAGATGGAGGGCATGACCCGGGAGTCCATTGAGGAGGCCATCATCGCCCAGTACGCCGGAGAGATGGGCGTGGATGAGGACACCGTTTCCGGCTACATCGCCGACATGGACGACGAGACGCTGTTTTCCCGGATTGAGGAGGCCATCGCCCAGCAGGTACGGGAGCAGTATGCCGCCGGGGTGGCGCAGCAGATGGCGGCCATGAGTCAGGAGACGCTGGGGTCCATGCTGGACGCGGCCACCGGCGCGGCAAGCAGCGGCCTGCCTGTCCAGCCCTTTGATACCTGGCAGCTGGTCTACCTCTACGACAACTATATGCCCCCCACCCGGTCTGATTCCACATATGAGGATAACATGGATCTGCTGGGCTACGTGGACCTGGAGAGCCCCTCCGCCATCAATATCTACGCCTCCACCTTCGCCGAGAAGGACCAGATCGCGGATAAGATCGCGGAGTACAATGCCTCCGTGTCCAGCAGCGAGGACGAGATCAACTACACCGACTACGTGGCCCTGCTGATGAGTTCCGTCACGGATATTATCAGCGGCATCAGCTACCTGCTCATCGCCTTCGTGTCCATCTCCCTGGTGGTCAGCTCCATTATGATCGGCATCATCACCTATATCTCCGTGCTGGAGCGGACCAAGGAGATCGGCATCCTCCGGGCCGTGGGCGCCAGCAAGCGGGACGTGAGCCGGGTGTTCAACGCCGAGACCCTGATCGTAGGCCTGGGAGCGGGACTCATCGGCATCGGGGTGACCCTGCTGCTGCTTCTGCCCATCAATGCCATCCTGCTCCACTTCACCGGCATCGCCGGGCTGAAGGCCGCTCTGCCGGTCCAGGGGGCGGTGATCCTGGTGGTTATCAGCGCCCTGCTGACCATCATCGCAGGCCTGATTCCTTCCCGTGTGGCTGCCAAAAAGGACCCGGTGGTGGCCCTGCGGACGGAGTAACCAGGCAGAAAACGGTTGCAGAAGGCTTTCATACGCAGAAACTGCCCTCCGCTTTCTTTTCCTATTAAGGCTTGACATTTGCTTACAGGACTCTCGAATGTTATTCAGACGCCCAGGCAAAGCTATATTTCCATGGTCTTGCAACCCACAATTTAGAGGCTTCCCACCGGTTTTTCTGGTGGGAGGTCCCTCTGTGTGTCAAAAAGTGGTGCAGCCACTTTTTGACACACAGAAAAAAACTCCGCCGGGGGACCGGCGGAGTTTTCCTATTCCATTCAATGCAGCGTATTCAATTGCCGCAGCAACACCGAAGCGATGTTCTCACAGGACGCCTGAATCTGTACCGCACCGATGTTGTGGGCCACCATGGGCATCCCGTATACCACGCAGGATTCCTTATCCTGCCCGATGGTAAACGCCCCGGCCTTCCGCATCTGCAAAAGCCCGTCCGCGCCGTCCCGGCCCATGCCGGTCATGATGATGCCCACCATCTTGCAGGTGACCACCTCCGCCATGGACTGGAAGAGGGCGTCTACCGACGGGCGGTGTCCGCTGACCTTCTCCCCCGGCGCGCAGGAGAGGGTGTACCGGCCGGCCCCCATG